>JBBQDI010000212.1:0-3509 GCA_038319505.1 Burkholderiales bacterium | reverse complement strand
GCTACAACATCCTGCAAAAGCTGGCGTATCTGAGTGTGATATTCGGCCTGTTCCCACTCATAATTGTGGCGGGGCTGGCGATGTCACCGGGCCTGAATGCGCTGCTGCCCGGATGGATTGATATTCTTGGCGGACGCCAGTCGGCACGCACCGTGCACTTCATCGCCGCCTGGGCGCTGGTCGCTTTTGTCTTGATCCATGTATTCGAAGTGATGGTGTCCGGTTTATGGAACAACCTGCGTTCCATGATTAGCGGGCGGTATCGGGTGCCCGCCCAGGAGGTTGATCATGCCAACAATTGATACGAAACGTCGACGCTTTTTGGGACGTGTGCTGGCGACAAGCGGCAGCCTGTTATTGGTCGGTTGCGACCGGCTGTCGCAAACCGAATGGTTTCCAAAAGTACTATCGAGCGCCGAAAAACTGACGCAGGCCGCGCAAAAACTGATCGTGCCGCGCCGCGCGCTGGCCCAGGAATTCAGTGCCGCGGATATCTCGCCCGAATTTCGCAGCAACGGCACCGCCAACCCCAATAATCCAATCTACCAGGCGCTCGCCGCCGATGGCTTCAAGGATTACCAACTCAAGATCAGCGGACTGGTTGAGCATCCTGCGGTTTATTCGCTGGCCGAATTGAAGGCGCTGCCAAGCCGCAGCCAGATCACCCGTCACGACTGTGTCGAAGGCTGGAGCGCGATTGGAAAATGGCAGGGGGTGCAATTGAGCCAGCTGTTGCAACGCGCCCAGCCCAAGGCCGGCGCCCGCTACGCGGTGTTTTATTGCGCCGACCCGATGAACGCACAGGGCACGGCTTACTACGAGAGCATAGCCATGGATGAGGCCTATCATCCGCAAACCCTGCTCGCCTATGCCCTGAACGATGCGCCTTTACCGATCAAGAACGGCGCGCCCATCCGGCTGAGGGTCGAACGCCAGCTTGGCTACAAAATGGCCAAATACGTCATGGAAATAAGACTGGTGGACAGCTTTTCCAGTATTGGCGGCGGCAAGGGCGGTTATTGGGAAGACCGTGGGTATGAATGGTTTGCCGGGATTTAGAGTCTGTAAATCCGGCTGTAAAGTGCCGGGGCAGGTCTCGCAATACCCACCCGCATGACTACATGCAGCCACTTACCGATCACAATGACATCACTCAATCAAGCGGAATCAATAATGAACAGTATGGAATTCAAATTACGCGGTGAACACGTAGCACTGTGTGACCTGCTCAAACTCACCGGCATCGCCGACAGCGGCGGGCAAGGAAAACACATGATTGCCAACGGCGAAGTGACCGTTGACGGCCAGCCCGAAACCCGCAAGACAGCGAAAATACGTGCGAACCAAACGGTGAAATGTTTGGGAAAAAGCGTGCAGGTTGTGGCGGCTTAGGTTTCCAGGTTTGAGCACGACATGACCGGGATGCTGATGCATTGCAGGCCGTTCGGCAGTCTCAGGGCGAACGCAGTGGGCGATCCCGTTGCGCCTAAAGAAAGCAGAAGAAAAAGCGACCAGCATCGAACTCCACCACCAACCGTGCACCGCGGTTGAGGGCATAATCCCACGACCCCTTGGTGGCACAGCCTACGTGGCATTCGCTCACCCCCGCCGGCGATTCGAGATCGCGCTCGCGGTCATACCAGCTCAACAACATGGTGTCGTCGCCCAGCTGCTGTTGCGCGATGACGCTGGCCAGTTTCAGCGCGGCATTGAAGTCAAGGCCGAGCTCATCCGTATCGAGGCGCAGGGTATTCACGGCGATGAATCGGTTAACGCTTTCAAAGCGTAGAGCATATCGAGCGCATCTTTTGGCGTAAGGGTGTCGGGGTCAAGCTCGCGCAGCTGATCGAGCGCGGGATGCGGCGGCGGCACATCGTTGGGGATATGGGCGACGAACAGGTCACCTTGCGGGCCGGGGTGCAGTTGCGCATTCTCCAACTCGCGCAAATGGCGGCGCGCGGCGAGGATGACCGGGCTGGGCACACCCGCCAACCGCGCGACCTGGATACCGTAGCTTTGCGAGGCCGGGCCTTCTTCCACCGCGTGCAGGAACACCAGGTCGGCGCCGTGCTCCTTGGCGTCCAGATGGACGTTGGCCAGCTGCTTGAATTCGTTGGCGAGCTGGGTCAGTTCGAAATAGTGGGTGGCAAACAGAGTGAACGCGCGCGTCGCGCTGACCAGATGTCGCGCTACCGCCCAGGCCAGCGCGAGGCCATCGAAGGTCGAGGTGCCGCGGCCGATTTCGTCGAGCAGGATCAGACTGCTGGAACTGGCGTTGTGCAGGATGTGCGCGGTTTCGGTCATCTCGACCATGAAGGTTGAACGTCCACCGGCCAGATCGTCGGACGCGCCGATGCGGGTAAAAATCCGGTCGATCTCGCCGATTCTTGCCGTGCTGGCAGGCACCCACAGACCGCAACACGCCAGCAGCGTAATCTGCGCGACCTGCCGCATGTAGGTCGATTTGCCGCCCATGTTGGGGCCGGTGATCAGCAGCATCTGGCGGCTGCGGTTCAGGGTGACGTCGTTGGCAATGAAATGGGTGACCTGCGCCTCGACTACCGGATGGCGACCGCCGCGGATGACGATGCCCGGTTCGTTGCTGTAATCGGGCGCGCACAGCCTGAGGGTGGTCGCGCGCTCGGCCTGGCTTGCCAGCACGTCTGTTTCGGCCAGCGCCGACGCCAGCTGCAGCAACGCCGGCACATGCGGTGTGAGCGTGTCCAGCAGCGCCTCGAACAGCGCCTTCTCGCGCGCCAGCGCACGATCCTGCGCCGACAGCGCCTTGTCCTCGAAAGCTTTCAGTTCCGGCGTGATGTAGCGCTCGGCGTTCTTCAACGTCTGGCGGCGGCGGTAATCGTCGGGGACCTTGTCTGATTGCGCGCGGCTGACCTCGATGTAAAAACCGTGCACCTTGTTGTATTCGACTTTCAGGGTGTTGATGCCCGAGCGTGTGCGTTCGCGGGTTTCCAGTTCCAGCAGAAAAGCGCCGGCATCGCGTGTCAGTGCGCGCAGCTCATCGAGATCGGCGTCGTAGCCATCGGCTATCACGCCGCCTTCGCGCAACACACTGGCGGGCTCGGGCTGGACGGCGCGGGCCAGCAGTTCGTGCAGATCAGGACGAGCGGCGAGCGCCGTCCCCAAATCTGACCAGCGCGCGCGGTCATCAGGCAGGGTGGACGCGAGTTGGGGCAACAGCGCCAGGGTATCGCGCAGGCCGGACAGGTCGCGCGGACGTGCATTCTTCAGCGCGATGCGGCCGCCGATGCGTTCCACGTCGGCGCAGCTTTTCAGTAACCGGGGGATGGCCAACGCCGCGTCGGATGTTTCGGCCAGCACGCCGATGGCATCGCGTCGCTGCGTCAGCATCCGCCGGTCACGTAGCGGATGGTGCAGCCAGTGGCGCAACAAGCGCGTGCCCATGCCGGTGGCGGTCGTGTCGAGCACAGATAGCAGGGTTGGCGCTGCTTCACCGCGCAGGGTTTCGGTCAGTTCCAGATTGCGCCGGG
>JBBQDI010000211.1:0-3521 GCA_038319505.1 Burkholderiales bacterium | reverse complement strand
GGTGTAGACGCCGTCGACATCGGTATAGATCTGGCATTCATCAGCTTTCAGGGCCGCGGCCAGCGCAACACCGGTGGTATCGGAGCCGCCGCGCCCCAGGGTGGTGATGTTGCCGTTTTCGTCCACACCCTGAAAACCGGCCACCACGACCACATGACCTGCATCCAGATCGCGGCGCATGTTGGTTTCATCGATGCTGAGGATGCGTGCCTTGGTGAAGGCGCTGTCGGTAAGGATGGGCACCTGTGCACCAGTGTAGCTTCGCGCTTTCAGGCCCAGGTCTTTCAGCGCCATCGCCAGCAGGGCAATGGTGACCTGCTCGCCAGTAGAGACCATCGCATCCAGCTCACGCGGGTCGGGCGTGGACTGGATCTCTTTGGCCAGGCCAATCAGCCGGTTGGTCTCGCCCGACATGGCGGAGAGCACAACCACGACCTGATGTCCGAGCATTTTGAATTTGGCGACGCGTTCCGCCACCGAGCGGATGCGTTCGACATTGGCGACCGAGGTGCCGCCGTATTTTTGTACGATGAGTGCCATTATGGTTAAGTGTGATTTACGCGCGGGATTTTAATGGATTACCGCGTAAAGAGCGCAATCGACTCCACATGCGCAGTATGCGGGAACATGTTGGCGACGCCTGCGGCTTCGAGCCGGTAGCCTTTGGTGTGGCAAAGCGCATCGGCATCGCGCGCCAGTGTGGCGGTATCGCACGAGACGTAAACAATGCGATGCGGCGCGCCGCTTTCCGGCAGCGATTTGACAACTTCGATGGCACCACTGCGAGGCGGGTCGATCAGCAGCTTGTCGATATGCCCCAGAGTGGCAAATTTTTCAGGTGTCATCTCAAACAGATTGTCGACGACAAAGTGCGCGTTGGGCAGATTGTTGCTGAGTGCGTTTTCGCGCGCGCGGGCAACCAGTTCCGGACTGCCCTCGATGCCCAGTACTTCTGCACCAAAGGTGGCAATGGGCAGCGAAAAGTTGCCCAGCCCGCAGAATAAATCGGCAATGCGTTCACCTGCCTGCGGTTGCAGCAATCGCATTGCGCGGCTCACCAGTGCACGATTGATGGCGACGTTGACCTGAGTGAAGTCGGTGGGCCGGAACGGCATGGTGAGGCCGAACTCAGGCAGGCTGTAGCTCAACTCGGGGGCGATGTCGGGCCAGAAAGGCCGCACGGTATCGGGCCCTTTTGATTGCTCCCATACCTGAATCTGCTGCTGTTCGGCGAAGCTGCGCACGATGGCCCTGTCGTCGTCAGACCAGGGTTCAAGCAGGCGGAACAGCAGCACGGTGATGTGTTCGCCCACTGCAATCTCGACCTGCGGGATACGCGATGCATTCGACAGCTGCACCATCATCTCGCGCAATGGCTGGATCAGTGCCGATACGTCGGGCGTGAGAATTTCGCAGCTCGACATGTCGGTGATGAAGCTGGAGCGCTTTTCCCGAAAGCCCACCAGCACCCCGCCTTTTTTGTCGACAAATCGCGCTGACATCCGTGCGCGGGTGCGATACGCCCAGCTGGGGCCGTGCAGGGGACGCATCACGACGTCAGGGGTGACCTTGCCGATACGGGCGAGGTTTTCTTCGAGCACGCGCTGCTTGGCCGCGACCTGCGCGCTGGCTTCCAGGTGCTGCATCGAGCACCCGCCGCAACGGCCGAAGTATTGGCAGCGGGGCGTGGTGCGTTGTGCGCTGGATTTGCGGATGGAGACCGCATGGGCTGAGTTGTATTTGGCATGTTTGCGATAGACGGTGATTTCTGCCCGCTCGCCTGCCAGCGCATCATCGACAAAGGTCACCTTGCCGTCGATACGCGCGATGCCGTGTCCCTCGTGGTCGAGGGACAGAATATCGACTATCTCATTCATGCCCAGGCTGCCAGAAACTCTTGCCAATGTGGCGCGTCGTGATTGGCTATGGTGCTGCGGGCAAGCTCGATTTCGGCTGCGTAAGCCGATTCAGTCAAGGTGCCGCGCATTTTCTGGAAGCGCAGATACACCAGCCAGGTGTTCATCACGTCTGTTTCGCAATAATTGCGGATGCCCTCGATCTCACCGTTCTGAAAGGCCTCCAGCACTTTCGATCCATCCATCCCCAGCTTACCGGGAAAGCCGCATAGTTTGGCCATCTGGTCGAGTGGTGCATTGGCGCGCGGCTGGAACATCGCCAGCACGTCCATCAAATCCAGGTGTCGGGTGTGATAGCGCGCCAGGTAGTTATTCCATTTGAATTCCTTGTCGTCGTCGCCCCAGTCCCAGTAACGTGCCGCCGCCACGCCATGAATCAGGCTGCGGTAGTGCAGCACCGGCAGGTCGAAGCCGCCACCATTCCATGAGACCAGTTGCGGGGTGTAGCGCTCGATGCCGTCATAAAAGCGCTGGATCAGTTCAGCCTCGCTGCTGTCGGGCTCCCCGAGGGACCACACGCGCAGTTGATCATCGCTGCGTAGCGCACAGGAAATGGCGACGATGCGGTGCAGGTGATGGGGCATGAAATCGCTGCCGGTTTTCTGGCGGCGATGCAGTAGCGCCATTTCGGCGAATTCGCCCGGTGGAAGCGATGTTTCGTCTATGCCGTTGACAGCGGCGAACCCGGCGAGATCGGGAATGGTTTCAATGTCAAAAACCAGGGTAGGGCGCATGGAGCAGGCGTATGAGCAAAAAACGGCATTTTACGCTGCCAGGAGCCGAAATCTAATCAGGTCAGAAGGGTCTTTTGGATTAATACAGTGCAGCGTCGAGCTCCGAAGCCGCAATCAGGGCGTCCAGGTAAGATACCGAAATCTGATGCAGCGGAATGTCCAACTGCTGTGCAAAGGACGCCAAGGCCCCGGCATCATTGCTTTCGCAGGCGTGGGTCAGTTTCAGCAACGCACCTTCGGGCGTGGCCTGGCCACTCAATGCGCGTGCGGTCGTTTCCGATACCCCCAGTTTGCGGATGAGGGCGTCCACCGGGAGTGAAAGCGCATGGGTCGCCGTCGACAGCAAGCCGACTTCGAACGCAGCCGCCGCACTCTCGGCCTGCACGCCCAGGCGGGTGACTTTTCCCATGAATAGCGCGCGCGTGAGCGCGGTCACGGCATAGTGGCGTGCCGCCTCGGTGGGTTGAGTGCCAGTCAGCGCCAGCAGGGCCGCAACGCGACTGGCGCGTTGCGGCCCGAGCACGACCATTGCATGGGCGGCAGACTCGGCGGGGCGGCTCAAGCCGCCGACCTGGGAATTGGCGATGGCGAGCAGGCGTGGCGCCATGCCCGGATTCAAGCGGAAAAACTGGATCAGCGTATCGAGTGATTGGCGCAGCGCGATGGCCAGTAAATCGAGTTGTCTGGCCTGTTCGTGCGTATTTTCAGGCTGAGTATCGCCCGAAAAAAAGCTGCCTTTGAACCAGGCGTGCCCAGGCCAATTCACCTGGGTATGGGCGTGCTTGACGCCTTCCACGATCAGGCGCGCGGTGACTGCGGGCGGCGGTTCGTCTGCCTGGCAGGCCAGGTAGCGCCAGACCGAAGCGCTGTC
>JBBQDI010000210.1:0-3539 GCA_038319505.1 Burkholderiales bacterium | reverse complement strand
GTGGATTTCGGCAACCGCAGATTCGAACTCGACGGCGAGCCGGTGAAGCTGACCGAAAAGGAGACCGAGCTCGCGCTGTATTTTTTTGGCCGGGTAGGGATGTTGCTGCCGCGCGGACATTTGATTCAAGTGGTGTGGGGGTCCAGCCCGGACATCGACACCCGCACCGTGGATGTCCACGTCAGCCATTTGCGCAGCAAGTTGAAACTGGTGCCGGAAAACGGCTGGCGGCTCACTTCGGTGTATCGCCAGGGTTACCGACTCGAGACAGTCGAATAGAGCGTCATGCGTGCGCTCCGACAGTTTGGTCTGCTCGTCCTGCTGCTGGTTGCCATGCCGGTTCTGGCCGCCCCTGATGTGCCCGCAGATTCCACACCCGAATGGCGCTATACCTTGCGTCCCGGTGACACGCTGATCGGAATTTCACAGCGTTATCTGGCCCGCCCGGCTGACTGGCCGAAGGTGCAGCGGATCAATCGTATTGCCGACCCTTATCGTTTGGTCCCCGGCAGCACCTTGCGCATTCCGCTTGCCTGGCTTCGCGATGCGCCCGCACCGGCGACGGTGGTCGCTGCGACAGGGAGGGTGCGGGTGACCCTGCCGGATACTGCCGAGCGTGCGCTCGAGACCGGCGATCGGCTTCCGGCCGGAACGGAACTGTCGACCGCCACCAATAGCAGCGTCACGCTGCGCTTCGCCGATGGCTCGGTGCTGGTGTTGCAACCCAACGCGCATCTGACCCTCGATACCGTGAGCGTGTATGCGGAGGGCGGCATGGCCGATACCCGGCTGCGGCTGCAGCAGGGACGCGTCGAAGTCAGTGCCAATCCGCGCCGTATACCGGGAAGCCGTCTGCAGGTGATCACGCCGTCGGCGGTGGCAGCGGTGCGTGGCACCCACTTCCGGGTGGCTGCGGATGCTGCCGTGACGCGCGAAGAAACACTGGAAGGCGGGGTGGGGCTGGCCGCGGCCGGGCAGCAGGTGGTGGTGCCCGGCGGTCAGGGCAGCCTGGCTGAGGCTGGCAAACCGCCGAGTCCGCCGGTGGCCCTGTTGCCCGCGCCGGATGTATCGGGTTTGCCGATTCGGATTGAAATTTTACCGATGCGCTTTACGTTGCCGGCGCTTCCGGGTGCGGTGTCGTGGCTGGGGCAGATCGCACCCAAGGCCGTCAGTTCTCCAAGCGCCAACGTGCTTGAGACCTTGATGCCAACGGATGCGAAATTCGAACAGATCCTTTTGGAGCAAACCAGTGCCACACCACAGCTCAGCTTTGCCGACCTGCCCGATGGCCGATACTTGCTTCGGGTGCGTGCGGCCGACGACAAAGGGTTGCAGGGACGGGATGCCATCCATGCATTTGAACTCGATGTGCGTCCGTTTGCACCGCTGCTCACCGCACCCGGAACACTTGTTCGTACCGCACACCCCGAGATGCAATGGAGCGCGGTGGTGGGTGCGGATGCGTATCAGGTCCAGGTGGCGAACGATGCGAACTTTTGCAACATTCTGTTGGCCGAGCGTACATCAGACACGCGTTTGACACCTTCCGAAGCACTGAACCCCGGCGAATTCTATTGGCGAGTAGCGAGCGTCGAAATGGTTGAACAAGGTCCATACTCGCCGCCACAGCGTTTCACTTATGACCCGTTGCCAGGTGCGCCTGAACTGAACCAGGCCGCGCCCATATTTGATAAGAACGCCCTGACGCTCGCCCTGCCGGCCCCCCCCGCAGGGCTGCATTACGAACTGGAACTGGCGCGCGATGTAGAACGCACGCAGATCGCCTGGCAAGGCGCCAGCTCCGACGGCCAGCTGAATGCGTCCCCGATCGACCCGGCACGCTATTACCTGTCCGCGCGTCTGGTCGAAGCCGATGGCACCGCCGGGCCTTACGCCACCCGGGTGATCGAAGCGCCGCCGCATTCTCATTGGGGGCTTCTGTTGCTGTTGCTGCCTCTGCTGGCCATATAACCTGAAAACACGCCTGTGCGTCGTGACCTGCCCCTGCAGCATGTATTGCGTAATGACAGGCTTTCTACGGCGCTGATCCTGCTGCTGGTTGCGCTGCTGACGACCTACAGTGGCGTGCTGAACCGGGTCGACAATTTGCTGTACGACCTGGGGCAGCGTCTGCATACCCTTCCGCCTCCGGCGGATCTCGTCATTGTCGCCATTGACGAGAACAGCCTCTCGAAGCTTGGCCGTTGGCCGTGGTCGCGTCGCTTGCATGCTTCGCTGATTGACCGGTTGAAAGACGATGGCGCGCGCGTGATCGGTCTGGATCTGGTGATTGCCGAACCTGATACCGCCGACCAGCCTGCGGATGCAGCCCTGGCGGAATCGATTCGGCGCGCCGGTAATGTGGTGCTGCCGGTGCTGCTGGAAAGCAGCCGCGTCAATGGCCAGTTGCTGGAAACCCTGCCGCTGCCGCAATTGCTGGAGCATGCGGCGGCGCTGGGTCGGGTGCATGTCGAACTGGATCAGGACGGGATCGCACGCAGTATTTATCTGTGGGAAGGCGTGGGCACGCCGGCATGGCCGCATTTCGCGCAGGCAGTCCTGGCCACGGCCGGCGAGCTGCCGCCATCGATAAGCAGCACGCCGCCCGTTGTTGCAGCTGCGGTGCCGTTTGCACTCGTTCGTCAGACGCCGCGGCGCATCACGTTTCTGGGGCCACCGGGTCATGTGCAGACGCTGTCGTATGTGCAGGCGCTGACCGGCGAATTCACCCCGGGCACGTTTCGCGACAAGATCGTGCTGGTGGGCGCCACCGCGGCGGGGATGGGCGATCTGCTGCCGACCCCCGTTTCCGGGTTGCGCCAACCCATGTCGGGTGTGGAAATCCATGCCAATGCGCTGGAGTCGATGCGCAGCGGCCGTCTGCTGGAAGCGGTTTCACCCGCTATTACGCTGGTCATGGCGGTCCTGCTGGCGCTGACCCCGTTGCTCTGGCTGTCGCGTTTCAATCCGCTGGGCGGACTGGTTGCGAGCGGCGCGTGGTTTGTTGCCGTGGCAGGTGCGGCGATCAGTCTGCCTGTTGTAGTGCACGCATGGATGCCTGTGGCGGGCGCGTTGCTGACGATCCTGCTGGCCTATCCGGTGTGGAGCTGGCGGCGGCTGGAAAGCGCCGGCCGTTTCCTCGACCATGAGTTGAAGCGCCTGCGGCAGGAACTGGGGCCCGCCGCCGGCGCCCAGCCCAGGTCGCTGTCGCACGATCCGTTCGCCTCTCGCATCAGGCAGGTGCAGGCGGCGGCACACCAGTTGCGCCACTTGCAGGACGAGCGGCGTGAAACATTGGCCTTCATTTCACACGACATCCGGGCGCCGCTGGCGTCCGCCATGATGCAGCTCGACGCCTTGCCCGCTGCGGCGCAGGCCCGCCTGTCCGGTCCGCTGAGCCGGGGGTTGACGCTGGCGGAAGAATTTTTGCGCACTTCGCGTGCCGAGATGCTGGACGCCACCCGTTTCGAGGAACTCGACTTCGCCGCGCTGGTGCATCAGGCAATTGACGATGCGTTTTCACTTGCACGGGCCAAGCC
>JBBQDI010000209.1:0-3539 GCA_038319505.1 Burkholderiales bacterium | reverse complement strand
TTCGTCCGTCGACCAGTGTGGGAAGAGCGGCTCGAATAGGTGCCGGCTCACCCTGCCATGCAAACGGCTTACGCCATTGACCGCTCCGCTGCCGCGTATCGCCAGATGGGCCATGTTGAACGCTTCCGACGCGTCGTTCGGGTCCTGCCTGCCCAGCGCCAGCAAGTCGTGGCGGGTGATCCCGAGACGCTGCTCGGCATAGCCTCCGAGGTATTGCTCGATCAGCGCCGGCGCGAAACGATCAAAGCCGGCTGCCACCGCCGTGTGCGTGGTGAAGAGGTTGCCCGCCCGGGTGACGGCCAGCGCGGCTTCGAAGCCCAGCCCGTTTTCCTCCATGAAGCTGCGCGCGCGTTCCAGCACGGCAAAGGCCGCATGCCCTTCATTCAGGTGGCAGACTTCGGGTTCAATGCCGAGTGCGGCGAGCAGCCGCCAGCCGCCGATTCCGAGCAGCAGTTCCTGTTTGAGGCGCAACTCAGGCCCGCCGCCATACAGCTCGCTGGTTATGCCGCGATGCGCCGGGTAATTTGCGGCGTCGTTGCTGTCGAGCAGGTACAGCTTCACGCGACCGACCTGCACCTGCCAGGCGCGTAGCCAGACCGAGTAACCGGGCAAGGCAATTTCCAGGCGCAACCACTCGCCATTCGGTTTGCGCAGCGGCGTGATCGGCAACTGGCCGGGGTCGTTGTATGGGTACAGGGCCTGTTGCGCGCCGTCCTTGTCGATCACCTGACGAAAATAGCCTTGCTGGTAGAGCAGCCCCACGCCGATCACCGGAACGCCCAGATCGCTGGCGGCCTTGAGTTGATCGCCCGCCACGTTGCCGAGCCCGCCCGAGTAAATGGGCAAGGCCTCGCTCAACATGTATTCCATGCTGAAATAGGCCACACAACTGAGCGGCGATTGCGGGTAGGTTTGCTGGAACCATGCGGGCGCTTCCGCCGCATCGCGCCGGGCTTGCACCCGATCGTCAAGATTTTTGCGGAAAGCCGGCTCGGCCAATACCTGCTGGAGCTTTTCCCGCGACACCGTTTGCAACACCACCCAGGGATTCTGGGTCAGCGCCCACAGTACCGGATCAAGTTGCCGCCACACCTGATCGGTGGCGTGATCCCACGACGAGCGCATATCCAGCGCCAGTTCGGACAGGGAATCGAATCCCTCGACGTCCGCACACAAGAAGCCCGCTTTCGGGTGGCTGATTCGGGGTTGTTCGCTCATGACCAATCTATCAATTTTCCCTGGATGTAATCTGCGATAGTCAGGTGGATGCCGCTACCGCTGCACTGACGATTGCCTGCGCCTCCGCCTGGATGCGGTGCAGGTGATCGGCGCCCCGAAAGCTTTCAGCATAGATCTTGTAGATGTCTTCGGTGCCGGACGGCCGCGCTGCAAACCAGCCGTTCTCCGCGACCACTTTCAAGCCGCCGATGGGTGCGCCATTGCCCGGCGCATCGGTGAGGATGGACTGGATTTGTTCGCCGGCCAGTTCTGCCGATAACACCTGTTGGGGCGAAAGCTGGGCCAGCTTCTTTTTTTGCGCCGGGGTCGCCGGCGCCTCGACCCGGTCGTAAACCGATTCACCCAATTCGCGGGCCAGCTCAAGGTAGCGCTCGCCGGGATCACGCCCCAGGCGCGCAGTGATCTCTGCCGACAGCAATGCCGGAACCATGCCGTCCTTGTCCGTCGTCCAGGCGCTGCCATCCTTCCGCACGAACGAGGCGCCCGCACTTTCTTCCCCGCCAAAGCCGAGCGAGCCATCGTGCAGGCCATCCACAAACCATTTGAAACCGACCGGCACTTCGACAAGGGTGCGGCCGAGCCGGGCTGCGACGCGATCGATCATCTGGCTGCTGACGACCGTCTTGCCCACCGCCGCATCCTTGCGCCATCCCGGTCGATGCTGGAACAGGTAGTCAATGGCGACCGACAGGTAATGGTTGGGCGGCAGCAGTCCCGCGTTTTTGGTGACGATGCCGTGCCGGTCATGGTCGGGATCGCAGGCAAACGCGATGTCGAAGCGATCCTTGAGACCGATCAGGCTCTGCATGGCGTAGGACGAGGAGGGGTCCATGCGAATCTGACCATCCCAGTCGACCGTCATAAAACGAAAAGTCGGGTCGACAGTTTCGTTCACCACCGTGAGATTCAAGCCATAGCGCTCGGCTATCGCGCCCCAATAATGAACGCCGGCGCCGCCCAGCGGATCCACCCCCATGCTGAGGTTCGCACTGCGTATCGCGTCCATGTCGAGCACGCTGCCGAGATCATTGACGTAAGCATTGAGATAGTCATGTCGGTGCGTGGTCGCGGCGCGCCGGGCCTGTTCGACAGTCATGCGTTTCACGCCCTGGAGCGCATTTTCCAGCAAGCCATTGGCGTGCACTTCGATCCAGTTCGTGATGTCCTTGTCCGCCGGCCCACCGTTGGGCGGGTTGTACTTGAAGCCGCCGCTGTCGGGCGGATTGTGCGAAGGCGTGATGACAATGCCGTCCGCCAGCCCGGCAGCCCGGTCGCGGTTGTAAGTGAGGATGGCGTGGGAGATCACCGGGGTCGGGGTGTATTCGTCCTTGTCTGCGAGCATGACCTCCACCCCGTTGGCTGCCAGCACTTCGAGCGCACTGGTCAACGCCGGTTCCGAAAGCGCGTGCGTGTCGATCCCCAGAAACAGCGGGCCATCGATGCACTGCTGCTTGCGGTAATCACAAATGGCCTGGCTGATGGCAAGCACATGCCATTCGTTGAAGCTGTTGTCGAACGCCGAACCCCGATGCCCCGAGGTGCCAAACGCAACCCGTTGCGCGGGCACTGAAGGGTCGGGCAGGTTGCTGTAGTAAGCCGTGATGAGCCTGGGGACATTAACCAGCATGGCAGGTTGGGCGGGCTTTCCCGCAAATGGACTGGTTTTCATTTTGTCTGGAAAATGCTTATCAATTGAGAAGAGTGCGTATGTGGGCGGCAAAGCCAGCACCCAAAAAATGCGTCAACGTCATGGCTCCGCTTATAGCGCATATCCGGGTCAGGTGCTTTCAATCATGCCGAAGTGTCCCTTGCACGCAGCATGTTGTATGTGCGATGGCGTACGTAAAGTGGATAAACGTATATTGGGTTCAATATAGACCCGCATTACCTGCGTGGCAGCCCGTGTGTACGGCGAGCGACCAGAGGGTGAAATAAATCCGAGCTAATGCATCAGCTTCCTTGTTTTGTGTGACACCAGGTCATTCATGCCTGGCCGTACTCTTGCCAAGAAGAAGGGTAGCGTTGCCGATCTCGCGCTCAACCTGGCCGCAGGTCGAATCTCAAACGGTCCGGTTGTCTCCCTGTGGGCTTGACCTCGCCAGCCGCACCAGTGCAGCCAGAAGCTGCTGAATATTCTCCCGGGTCGGCGCATGGGTCAGCCTGCCGTCCGGGTCAAAGCTTTGGGCGGCATTGCAAATCATTACTTCCGGCTGGTTGACCGTTGGCATCTCCAGCGTGACCAGGATTTGTCGCAGATGGTATTGCGCGCGGGCCGATCCCAGGTTGCCGGTAGAGGCGCC
>JBBQDI010000208.1:0-3554 GCA_038319505.1 Burkholderiales bacterium | reverse complement strand
TGGCCGACTGGTTGCGCCAGCAGGGTAGAGAGGTCATCCTCACCCGTGAGCCCGGTGGCACTCCGCTGGGGGAAACCCTGCGTGAACTGCTGCTGCATCGTGACATGGATGCCGACACCGAATTGCTGCTGATGTTCGCCGCCCGCCAGGCGCATCTGGCCGAACTGATTTTGCCTGCGCTCGCACGTGGCGCATGGGTCGTGTCGGACCGTTTTACCGATGCCAGCTATGCCTATCAATGCGGCGGGCGCGGCATCGCGGTGGATCGCATTGCCGCACTCGAAGCCTGGGTACAGCGCGGCTTCGCACCCGATCTCACCCTGCTGTTCGATGTGCCATCCGAGGTGGCAGAAGCGCGCCGTTCGGCCGCACGCGTGGCCGATCGCTTCGAACGTGAGGCTGACAGCTTTTTCAACCGCGTGCGCAATGCCTACCTTGACCGCGCGCGTGTCGAACCGGCGCGTATCCGTGTACTGGATGCGCGTCAGTCGATTGATGCCTTGCAGACCGAAATCGGCCTGCAATTGCAGGGACTGACGTGAACCCACCTTATCCTTGGCTGGACGCACCGTGGCAGCGTTTGCTGTCGACCCGGGTGCGACCGGCCCAGGCTTTGCTGCTGGCGGGCCCACGCGGCGTCGGCAAGGGTGCGCTGGCGCTTGCGTGGGCGCAGGCCTTGCTGTGCGAAGCGCCACGGGCGGATGGGGCGGCATGCGGCAGTTGTCCAGCCTGCCACTGGTTCGCTACCGGTGGGCATCCGGATTTTCGCCTGATCACCCTGCAGGAAAAAAGCAGCAAGGAGGGCGAAATCAAAATGGCAACGGCGATCGACGTCGAGCAGGCGCGCGATGCGGTCGATTTCGTTCAGCTTTCCACCTATCGGGCGGGGTTTCGCGTGGTGCTGGTCAACCCGGCGAACAGTCTCAACCTGGCGTCGGCAAACGCCTTGTTAAAGGTGCTGGAGGAACCGCCGTTAAATACAGTATTCGTGCTGGTGTCGGATCAGCCACGGCGTCTGTTGCCGACGATACGCAGCCGCTGTACGCGGCTGGATATCGGGTTACCGGCTACCGAAATCGCAGTGCAGTGGCTGGCGGGGCAACAGGTGGACGACGCGACGACCTTGCTGGCGTTAGCCGGCGGCGCGCCGCTTGATGCACTGAACTGGATCGAAGACGCTGATCTGGATGCGCGCCGCAGTATTTTGGATGGCCTGGCGCGCCCCAGGCAGCTTGATCCGGTTGCACTGGTTGAAGGCTGGAAGACAGTCAAACTGCAGACTTGGCACACCGTAGCGTATAAATGGCTGGCTGATTTGCTCGCTGTTAAATTACAAGGCAAAGTGCAGTTCAACCTTGATTTTGCTGAAGTGTTACCCCCGCTTGGAAAGCAGGCGGATCTGGCGAAATTGTTGGCCTTGGTAAAAACCCATGCCGATGCAGGCCGTACGCTGATGCATCCGCTCAATCGGGCTTTGCAGCAGGAAGCCTGGTTGATTCAATATCGGCGCCTTTTTGATTGATGAGAAACGACCATGAATGCTTCAACAGAAAATGACACAATCGGCCAGGTTCGGCCAGGCGTGCTCTCCTTGTCGATCAAGGAGAAGTCCGCACTTTTTGCCGCCTTTATGCCGTTCATCAAAGGCGGCGGATTGTTCATCCCCACCAACAAGAGCTACAAGATGGGCGAGGAAGTCTTCATGTTGCTGACCCTGATGGAAGACTCGACCAAACTGCCCGTGTCGGGCAAAGTGGTGTGGGTGACGCCCGTCGGCGCCCATGGCGGCCGTACTCAGGGGGTTGGGGTGCAGTTCGCCTTCAACGAGAGCGGCAAGGCGGCGCAAAACAAAATTGAAGGTTTGCTCGGCGGTTCGTTAAAATCGGTACGTCCCACTCATACTATGTAGCACCGTTCTGCGGCGCTACTCAAGCCGCATGTATATCGATTCCCACTGCCATATCAATTTCCCAGACCTCGCAGACAAGCTGCCCGAGGTGTTTGACCTCATGGCGCAGAACCAGGTGGACTACGCATTGTGCATCAGCGTGGAACTGGAAAAATTCCCTGAAATCCGCGCGTTGGCCGAAACGCATCCCAACGTATACGCTTCGGTTGGCGTGCATCCCGACCATGAAGACTGCACCGAGCCGACGGTGGCGGAACTGGTCGCGCTGGCCGACCACCCCAAGGTGGTGGCCATAGGCGAAACCGGGCTGGATTATTTTCGGCTGACGGGTGATCTTGAATGGCAGCGCGAGCGCTTTCGCACCCATATCCGCGCGGCGCGCGCCTGCAACAAGCCCCTGGTCATTCACACCCGTTCTGCGGCAGACGACACCTTGCGCATCATGCGCGAGGAGCAGGCGGGTGAGGCGGGTGGCGTCATGCACTGTTTTACCGAAAGCCTGGCGGTGGCCGAAGCGGCCATCGAGCAGGGCTTTTACATTTCGTTCTCAGGGATTGTCACGTTCAAGAATGCAACCAGCCTGCGTGAAGTTGCCGCGGCCATCCCGCTGGAACGCATGTTGATCGAGACCGACTCACCTTACCTGGCGCCGGTGCCGCATCGCGGCAGGACCAATCAGCCGGGCTTTGTGAAGCACGTGGCGGAAGAAATCGCACGGGTGCGGGGGATAAGTGCAGAAGCGGTGGGTGAGGCGACCACGCAGAACTTTTTTCGTTTGTTTGCCGCTGCCCGGCCCTGATCTTAGGACCTGACACTTCGGGCGCATTCGAACTGGATGGCATGGCAGCGCCATCGCCATGCCAGGGCGCGGTAAATAGGGATTGTTGAAATCCTCGAAGTTAGCCGCGCAGAGGCTGTTTTTGAGCGGCGGCGTGACTGTCGAAGGCTTCCGGGCGATGGAGGAAGAATCCCTGACCATAATCCACCCCAATTTCTTTCAACGCGATGAGGGTGGCTTCGTCCTCAATCCACTCTGCCACGCACGCTATTTTCAGGGTTTTGGCGATCTGTGAAATGGCAATGACGATGGAATGGTCATGATCGTCATGCAGCATGTTGCGCACGAAGCTGCCATCAATCTTGATGTAGTCCACGGGCAGCATTTTGAGGTAGCCGAATGAGCTCAAACCGCTGCCGAAATCATCCAGAGAAAACTGGCACCCCATTTTCTTCAGTTCCGTCATGAAGCGGGCCGCATGGGACACGTTGCGGATGGCTGCGGTTTCCGTAATCTCGAAAGTGATCAAGCTCGGCTTGACGCCGCTGCGCAGGATTTCCCGTTTGACGAAATCGAGCAGATCCTCCTGCCCAAGTGATTGCCCGGACAGGTTGATGGCATAGGCGGCCATGCCCAGTGCAGCACCATGCCGGGCAATGAGTTTCAGCGCATTGTGAATGACCCAGCGGTCGATTTCCGGCATGTGACGGAACCGCTCGGCGGCAGGAATGAGCCGCCCCGGCAATATCAGCGAACCGTCTTCTTCCAGCATGCGAACCAGCAGTTCGCATCGAGGGGCTTCACCACGCGTCGCATCCAGGGGAGATATTTTCTGGTAGTACAGAACAAACCGGTTGTTCTCCAGTG
>JBBQDI010000207.1:0-3556 GCA_038319505.1 Burkholderiales bacterium | reverse complement strand
CGTTTCATCGGACAGGGTGTCCGGGCCGACCACAACCGCCAGCGGATTCCCCGAGTAGGATCGCTCAGCAAAGACGTCAACTATATAAAAATTGTGTGCCATGTTTTGGCGTGTCCTATGGCCGTTTAAACGCAATAGCATAACTTGAGGTGCATCGACCCTGAGTCGGACCAGGGCGTGCGCGAACTTTTCCGCGAAACCACACACGATTTACATAAGATTGCGATCATCTATGCAATGGGATGTGACATCTACATTTCCAGTATTTTTCCATGCGACTGAGCGTTCGCAAGGAGTCCATTAACATCCCATCAGCCGCATGGATTACGACCTGGCATCGCAGGTTCAGGCAACCAGCCTGGACCCGTCTCTTCAGGGTCGTGTTGTCGCAGAGGCAATCAAAATCTGTCGGTGGTGAATTTTCCTGGTCTAAGCCCGGTAAGACGTTGTGGAAATAGTCCACTCAACTATCCAGCGGCAGCTTCGGCCGGACAAGAGAGGAGTGTGCAACGCAATCCGAACGTCTGCTGCTGGCGGGCGGTTGCAGACATCCGGTCCGGATCGCGCGCTTTCGGTCAAACCCAATATGGCGGTCCCACTGAATCATGGCTTGCGCCACAAAGCCTGCCAACCCGCCGGCCCCAGCTTTTCCAGTGTCTCGATGTTGCGTTCAAAAATCGTTTCCGCATCAGGGAACGCCGCTACTGCGCGCTCGATGCTGTCCTCGCGCAGCAAATGCAGAATGGGGAATGGCGCGCGATTGGTGTAGTTGCCCATGTCATCGGGCTCGGCCCCCTCGAACTGGAACTGCGGATGGAAGCTGGCAATCTGGATGATGCCTTCCAGTTCGTGTTCACCCACAGCGGCATCGGTCAGTTGCAGGAAATCATTGAAATCGAGGAAGTCCGGCAGCAGCGTGGGGTGGATCAGCAGCGTGGTATCGACTCGTTCGGGATCAGCGGCGGCCAGAAAATCCAGTTCGCGGTCGAGGTCCTCCAGCAGGCCGTCCAGGTGCGGCGCCGTGCTCACCACGAAGCGCACCTGATTCTTGACGTACACCGCCTTGGCAAAGGGGCACAGGTTGAGCCCGATTACGGCTTTTTCCAGCCATTCCCGCGTGGCTGTGATCACCTGGTCTTCGTCCATCATTCCCCCGCTAAGCGCCTGTAAGGACGGAACTTTAACGGATACAATGCCTTATTGTTCGACGTTCAAGCACAACACGATTAAAACACCATGAAAAGCAGCGCCATTCGCCAGAGCTTCCTCGACTTCTTCGCCTCCAAGGGCCACACCATCGTTCCTTCCAGCCCGCTGGTGCCAGGCAACGATCCCACGCTGCTGTTCACCAACGCCGGCATGGTGCAGTTCAAGGATGTGTTCACTGGCCAGGACAAGCGCGCCTACACTCGCGCGGTATCGTCGCAGCGCTGCGTGCGCGCCGGCGGCAAGCACAACGATCTGGAAAACGTCGGCTATACGGCGCGCCACCACACCTTCTTCGAAATGCTGGGCAATTTCAGCTTCGGCGATTATTTCAAGCAGGACGCGATCAAGTACGCCTGGGAATACCTCACCGAGGTATTGAAGCTGCCGACCGAGAAGCTGTGGGTCACGGTGTACGCTGAAGACGACGAAGCGTTCGACATCTGGCACAACGACATCGGCGTGCCGAAAGATCGCATCGTGCGCATTGGCGACAACAAGGGCGCGCGCTACGCCTCCGACAACTTCTGGGCGATGGGTGACACCGGCCCGTGCGGCCCCTGCACCGAAATTTTCTACGACCACGGCCCGGAGATCGCCGGTGGCCCGCCCGGTTCGCCCGACGAAGACGGCGACCGCTACATCGAAATCTGGAACAACGTGTTCATGCAGTTCAACCGCGACGAATCCGGGACGATGCATCCGTTGCCCAAGCCGTCGGTCGATACCGGCATGGGGCTGGAGCGTATTTCGGCGGTGTTGCAGCACGTGCATTCCAACTACGACATTGACCTGTTCCAGGCTTTGATTGCCGCCGCCGCACGCGAAACACAAACGGCTGGATTAACGAACAACTCGCTCAAGGTCATCGCCGACCACATCCGCGCGTGCGCCTTCCTGATCGTTGATGGCGTGATTCCGGGCAATGAGGGTCGCGGTTATGTGCTGCGGCGCATCATCCGCCGCGCCATCCGTCACGGTTACAAACTCGGCGCGCGCGCAGCCTTCTTCAACCGCATCGTGCCGGATCTGGTTGCGGTGATGGGCGCGGCCTACCCGGAACTGGTCAAGGCGCAGTCTCGCGTGATGGACATTCTGCGGCAGGAAGAAGAGCGCTTTTTCGAGACCATCGAACACGGCATGGGCATACTCGAGTCCACGCTGAAGACGCTTCCCGCTGGGAGCATGTTTGATGGCGAACTGGCGTTCAAGCTGCACGACACTTACGGTTTTCCGCTCGACCTCACCGCCGACATCTGCCGCGAGGCCAACGTCAGCGTGGACACCGTTGCCTTCGATGCTGCCATGCAGCAGCAAAAATCCCAGGCGCGTGCAGCCGGCAAGTTCAAACTGGGCGCCGGGCTGGATTACGCCGGCACGGCGACCACCTTCCACGGCTACGATACGCTGACGCATGAAGGCAGCATTCTTGCGCTGTACCGCGACGGCAGCGCCGTCAAAGAACTCAAGGAGGGTGAGGTCGGTGTCGTGGTGCTTGACCACACGCCCTTCTATGCCGAGTCCGGAGGCCAGGCCGGCGACCGCGGCGTGATGCAGAGCACCAATGGCCAGTTCGCGGTGGAAGACACCCAGAAAATTCAGGCTCAGGTATTCGGCCACCACGGCGTGGTTAAAACCGGCGCGCTGATGGTCGGCGATTCAGTGCTCGCGCGGGTTGACGAAGTCGCGCGCGCCCGCACCATGCGCAACCACTCGGTGACCCACCTGATGCACAAAGCCTTGCGCGACGTGCTCGGCGAACATGTGCAGCAGAAAGGGTCACTCGTTGATGCCGAGAAAACCCGCTTCGACTTCGTGCAACCCATCCCGATGAGCGACGCGCAGATTCGCGAAGTAGAATCACGTGTCAACGCCGAAATTCTTGCCAACAGCTCGACGCTGGCGCGCGTGATGGATATTGAGGACGCGCAGAAAACCGGCGCGATGATGCTGTTCGGCGAAAAGTACGGCGACGAGGTGCGGGTGCTCGACATCGGCAACTCGCGCGAACTGTGTGGCGGCACCCACGTTTCGCGCACCGGCGACATCGGCTTCTTCACCATCATCGCAGAAGGCGGCGTGGCCGCCGGCGTGCGCCGGGTCGAGGCTGTGACCGGAGACAATGCCCTTGCCTACGTGCAGGGCATGGAATCGACACTGGGTGGCGTAGCCGGCACGCTCAAGGTGGTGCGCAGCGAAATCCCGAACCGCCTCAACGCGCTGCTCGACCAGGTGCGCCGTCTCGAACGCGACCTCGCCGGCATCAAGGGCAAGCTGGCCTCGACCCAAGGCGACGAGCTCGTCAACCAGGCCGTCGACATCCAGGGAATCAAGGTGCTGGCGGCGCAGC
>JBBQDI010000206.1:0-3611 GCA_038319505.1 Burkholderiales bacterium | reverse complement strand
GGTAACCGGAACCGGCAACGGTGTGGGGACGCTGTTGGCCAATGTTGCGGATGTGGTTGCCTTCACGCGGGCCATGCCGGTCACGCCATTCACGGCTGACATCAGCCTTTCGATGAGCATTCTCGATAGTTCTGAAAATGCCGTTTCGGGTAACGGCATCATCAATACGGCCTTGCCCGTGCTGTTTTCCAGCATCGCCTTTGACGCAGGCAATCAAATCCGATTCGGGCGTCTGGTCCTGTCCAATGCGCATGGCTCGGAACTGCTCAGCTTGCCGGTGCCGATCGAAACTCAATTCTGGACCGGCAGCGGGTTTACCCGCAACACGGCGGATGCCTGTACCCAGCTTGTCGCAGCCAATGTGGCACTCTCAAATTGGCAAGCCCCGCTCAATGCCTGTGAAACCTCGGTTACATTAGCGGGCCGGTTTGCCGCGGGCCAGGGCAATCTCCGACTGTCCGCCCCTAACACGGTCCCGCCCCATAAGGGCAGCGTTGATCTGACCCTGCTGCTGGGCGCAACGGGCGCAGGCAGTACCTGTGTGAGCGGGGCTGTTGTTGCGGCGGTCCCAGCGTCCCAGTCCTGGCTGCAAGGCTCCTGGACTGGCGGCGCGTTTAACCAGAATCCTTCAGCGCGGGCAAGTTTCGGTCTGTATCGCGGAAGTAAATCATTGATATACATTCGAGAGATGTATTATTGAAATTCTTTGACAACAAGAACTTATTTAATTAAGTTCATAAAAACTTTCAGGTCTGACACATGCGGATTTTCCGTCGAGCAACCGAGCAGGGGCTAACAGCCTATCTGCGCCTTCCTGGGCGCATTGCATTTGCACGTGTGGATCGCAGGGTGCCGGTGCCCAAACTGCTGGCCGCAGGGATCGTGCCGGTCAAGGGCGAAAACTGGAGCGATGCGCTGGGCGAGTTGCCGAACAAAGGGCCCGTCAGCCTGGTGTTGAGTACTGCGGATTACAAACTGCGTTTGCTGGACGCGCCGAATGTGCCCGCGGATGAACTCAGATCCGCGGTACGGTGGCAAATTCAGGACATGCTCGACTTTCATGCCGACGATGGAACGGTGGATGTGCTGGAAGTGCCCCATCCGGAGCATCTGAGTCATGCCCGCCAGATTTTTGCGGTGGCGGCAAAAGACAGCTTGCTGGCAGAAGAAGCCCTGCTCGCGACAAAAGCGGGTCTGAACCTCACCATTATTGACATCATGGAAACGGCACAGCGCAACCTGGCCATCCGGCTGGAGACCAAGGGCCGTGCGCTGGCGGTATTTTCGTTCATCGAAACGGGCAGCCTGTTTACGCTGACGCTGGACGGCGAATTGTGCACGGCACGCACGCTGGGCGTGAGCCTGGCCCAAATTGATACAGAAGGTCTGGATTCGGTACTTGAACGCCTGACCCTGGAAGTACAGCGCACGCTGGATAATTTCGATCGCCAGTTTGGCGGGATCCCGGTCGATCGCCTGCTGTTGGCGCCGATGGCGGATATCGGGCGCTTGCGTGACGGGCTGGCCGGGAATCTGGCCTTGCCGGTTGAAATGTTGAATCTTGCGAATGCGCTGGATGTTTCGTCTATTCCCGACCTGAACGCGTTGCCGCCTGCCTGCTTCCATGCCATTGGCGCAGCGTTGCGGATGGAAGACACTAAGCCATGAGCCAACAGATCAATCTGATCAGTCCGCGGCTGCTTAAAAAGCGCTATGCGTTCGGCTTGCGCGAAATGGCGATGGGTCTGGGTTTGATTCTGGTGAGTGCGCTGGTATGGGCGGGGTTTTTGCACTACCAGGCCAGCGCGCTTGAAACACAAGCTGCGCAACAGGAGACTCGCCAGGCCGACGCGCAACAGGATCTGGATCGCCTGACGGCTGAGGCAAGTCGACCCCCGAGCGCGTTGCTGGCTGACCGGGTCAAGGCAACGCAAGCCCAGGTGGCGCAGCATGAAGCGCTGTTGGGGGCAATCGGCAGCACGATCAAAAGCACCGCGTCGGGTTTTTCTCCGCAATTGCGTGCACTCGCAAACAGCAACACGGAAGGCGTCTGGCTGAATGGATTTACCCTCGCGCCGGGCTATGTGGCACTCAAGGGGTCGACGTTGAAAGCGGATTTGCTGACAACCTATATGGATCGGCTCGGCAAACAGCCGCCTTTTTCCGGCTTGCGGTTTTCCAGTTTGACAGCGGTGCGTGTACAACCCGCTGGCGACAGCACAACCCAAGCCGAGGCATTGCCTGACCACATCGATTTCGACTTGTATTCGGGCACACTTGAGAACCCGGCAGAGCAGGGGAGATCACATGGCCAGTAAAAAATTGCGCGAGATCAGTTCACGGGTCAGCTTGATGAGCCTGCGCGAACGTGCGTTCATTTTTGTTGCGGCAGCGGTCGTGATTCTTGCCCTGCTGCAAACCCTGCTGATCGATGTGGAACAACGGCGCAAACTGCAGGCGAACGAGCGCCTGCAAACTGCCGATCAGGCGCTGGTTGACATCGACCAGAAGCGGCAACAACTGGGCCATCAGCCAGGACACGATCCGGATCAGGCGGGACGGGAAAAACTCGCGGTGCAGGAAGCGCGACTGGCCGAGTTGACTGCCGAACTCGAAAAGCTTGAGCGCACACTGATCCCGCCTGAGCGCATGAACCAGGTATTGAAGAGTGTTGTGCAGAAGCAGAGCGGCATCCAGGTGGTCGGCTTCAAAACACTCAGTCCGCAACCAATAGCGTTGCCGGGTGCTGTTGAGGGCGCGCCGCCGGGCTACTATCGGCACGGTTTTGAAATAACCGTAAACGGTCACTATTCCGAACTGGTCGCGTACCTTGAGCGGCTGGAAGCACTGCCCTGGCGTCTCAACTGGATAGGGGCGACGCTCGATGCGTCCGCCCGTCCGCTGCTTACGCTCACCCTGACCGTACACACGCTGAGTCTGGAGGACACATGGCTGCGCGTATGATGATGTTGGCCATGGCGGTGTTGCTGGCCCCCCCGTTGGCCGCAGCTTCCCTGCCGGACCCCACTGCACTGCCGATAGTCATGTCGAGTCCAGGCGTTGCTGGCGCGCATGAGCCGGCCGGCCTGGCCTGGGTGCGGGTAAACGGACGCAACTCGATTGCCTGGTTTGGCGGCACGACAGTCAAACTGGGCGATGCGGTTGAAGGCGGTCGGGTGACGGCCATCCGCGAAGATCATATTGTTATTTCGGGCAAGGACGGCCGCCGCGCTGTTTATTTGCTCGATCAGTCGGTCCGCACACAACCGCAGGCGCGACCCCGCCCGGCTCGGAAAACCAGGAAATGAACATGCATAAACATATTGTCTTGGCTGTATTGGTACTGACTGGCTGTGCCAGTCCATTCGGCAAAGCGGGCAAGGAGGCGATGAATGCCGAACTGAAAACACCCGTCACGGCGCAGACGGCGCCGGCTGCAGCGCCACCGGCCGCCGTGCAGATGGCGGTGATGGACGCGGTACGCGATGTGTCGCCGGTTACCAAACCGGCCAGTCCCGAGCCTCGTTTCAACCTGACCGTGAACAATGCCAAGGCTTCCGAAGTGTTCATGGGCATGGTGACGGGCACGCCCTACAGCATGCTGGTGCACC
>JBBQDI010000205.1:0-3616 GCA_038319505.1 Burkholderiales bacterium | reverse complement strand
GGTCGATCAGCAGTGCCTGGCCGGTTTCCTCACAGCCGATGAGGTAGGTATAGGTGCTGGAAACAGGTTCGAACAGCTGTTTGAAAATCATGCGAGTCCCCCAATGGATGGTCAGGATGCGGCCAATGCCTCATCCAGAAGTTCCACCCAGTGTCGCACGGGAATCTGACTGCCCGATTGCAAATGGGTCAGGCAGCCGATGTTTGCGGTGACGATCATGACCGGTGCGCCGGCCTGCAGGTGACCGAGCTTGCGCGCCTTCAGTGCGCCGGCAATTTCGGGCTGCAGAATCGAATAGGTGCCGGCCGAGCCGCAGCACAGGTGTTTTTCAGCCACCGTAGTCAGTTCGAATCCGGCTTGTGTCAGCAGTGCCTCAACGTCGCCCGTAAGCTTTTGTCCGTGCTGCAGGGTGCACGGCGGGTGATAGGCGATGCGTTTTGCAGGGTGCGGCAAGCGGTGAGCGGATAGCCGTGCCAGGGGTTCGCGCGCGGCAGCGAGGATTTCAGAAATGTCTTTCGTGGCAGCGGACACGCGCGCTGCGTTGTCGGCATACGCGGGATCGTTACGCAGCTGCCAGCCGTAATCTTTCACCATAACCCCGCAGCCCGAGGCGGTCATCACGATGGCTTCGGCTCCGGCGTCGAGATGCGGAATCCAGGCGTCGATGTTGCGTCGCATCGCAGCCAGGCCGTCGTCATGGTCGTTGAGATGATGCGCCAGCGCGCCGCAGCAGCCGGCTTCTTTCGCTGCGACAAGCGAGATGCCGAGCCGGTCGAGCACGCGCGCGGTGGCGGCGTTGATGTTGGGCTTGAGGCCGGGTTGCACGCAGCCTTCGAGCACCAGCATTTTTCGTGTGTGACGCGGCGCAGGCCATGTGCCCGATGCTTCGGCGGCCGGGATGCGCGCCTGCAGAAAGCCGGGCATCAGGCCCCGCACGCTCTGGCCGAGCTTGAGCGCGGTGTTGAAAAGCAGGGGGGTTCCGAGACCGGTTTTAAGCGCGGTGCGGGTGGCCGCTTCGCGCGCGCCGCGCCCGACTTTGTCTTCGACGATCTGGCGCCCGATGTCGAGCAGCTTGCCGTATTCCACCCCCGACGGGCAGGTGGTTTCGCAGTTGCGGCAGGTCAGGCAGCGGTCCAGGTGGAGCTGGGTTTTGGCAGTGGGCTCGGCACCTTCGAGTACCTGCTTCATCAGATAAATGCGTCCGCGCGGCGAGTCGAGCTCGTTGCCGAGTATCTGATAGGTGGGGCAGGTGGCGAGACAGAACCCGCAATGCACGCAGTTGCGCAGAATACTTTCTGCGGCGTCGCCCTCGGGCGTATTGCGGAAGGGTTCAGCGAGTGTCGTTTGCATGGGAGGTCTGGCGCATGTCAGAAATCCGGGTATAGCCGCCCGTGATTGAGAATCCCCTTGGGGTCGAAACGCTGCTTCAGGTTGCGGTGCAGGGTCAGCAGCGCGGGCGCGAGTGGGGCGAACACGCCGTCTGCCGGCGTATTGCCGCGGAACAGGGTGGCGTGGCCGCCGCAGCCGCGCGCCGCTTCACGCAGCGCCGCCGCCGGCAGATCGCTGGCCAGCCAGCGCACGGCGCCGCCCCACTCGATCCATAGCGCGTCGCCGAGTTGCAGCGGGGGAGTGCTGGATTTGACCGCCAAGCGCCACAGGCTTTGATTCAACGTCGACGGACGCTTGTCGAAAAACGGTGTCGACTGGTCGCGCAGTCGTTGCCAGAATGCGCTGGCATCGTTCATGGCCTCGCCGCCCAGTTTGGCGTGCGCAGCGTGGACGGCGGACGATGCGCCCGACAAGCGCACGCTGAGCAGGCCGGCGTGCCAGCTGGTGGCTGACAGCGGCAACGGCTGTCCGGCCCACTGGTTCATTTTCTCGATGGCGGCGGCTTCATTCATTTCAAATTGCAGCGTGGTTTCGGCTGCCGGCCGGGGCAGCACTTTCAGCGAAACCTCGGTAAGCAAACCCAGCGTACCGAGCGCACCGACCATCAGGCGTGACACGTCATAGCCGGCGACGTTCTTGATCACCTGCCCGCCAAAGCGCAGGGGCTGCCCGGTGCCGTCGACCATGCGCACCCCGAGCACAAAATCACGCACCGATCCGGCGTAGGGGCGGCGCGGACCGGAGAGGCCGGCGGCGACACAGCCGCCAAGGGTGGCCGGGCCGCTGAAATGGGGTGGTTCGAATGCCAGCATCTGCCGGTTTTCGGCAAGCAGGGCTTCAATTTCAACCAGCGGGGTGCCGGCTTGCGCGGTCAGGACCAGTTCCTTGGGCTGGTAGTCGACCACGCCGGTCAGCGCGCGTGTGCTGAGTACCTCGCCTTCATCGGCATTGCCATAGAAAGATTTGCTGCCGCCGCCCTGGATGATGAGTGGCGAGCCATCGGCATGCGCCGCACGGATGCGGTCGATAAACGTATCCAGCATCAGAACCTCGGCAACTCCGGATGCGGCAGTTGCCCGCCGTGGACATGCATCGCACCCCACTCGGCGCAACGGTGCAGCTCGGGCACCGCCTTGCCGGGGTTGAGCAGTTTGTCGGGGTCGAATGCGGCTTTCACGTCATGAAAGCGCGTCAGTTCCGGGGTGGCGAACTGCGCGCACATCTGGTTGATTTTTTCCAGCCCGACACCGTGCTCCCCGGTGATGGTGCCGCCCACTGCCACGCACAATTCGAGAATCTTGCCGCCGAAGGCTTCGGCCTTGTGCAGGTCATCCGGCTGGTTGGCGTCGAACAGAATCAGCGGGTGCAGGTTGCCATCGCCGGCATGGAACACGTTGGCGACGGCCAGACCGTATTCGGTACTCATTTCGCTGATGCGTTTCAGCACATGAGGCAGTTGCCCGCGCGGGATGGTGCCGTCCATGCAGTAGTAATCGGGCGCGAGGCGCCCCACAGCCGGGAACGCCGCCTTGCGCCCGGCCCAGAATTTGAGCCGCTGTTCTTCGCTGTCGGCGGTGCGGATCTCGGTGGCGCCGGAGGCGGTGAGCACTTCGCGCACAGTGAAAATGTCGTCCGACACTTCCTCGTTGACGCCGTCCACTTCGCACAGCAGCAGCGCTTCGCAATCGAGCGGATAGCCGGCGTGGACAAACGCTTCGGCAGCCTGAATGGCGAGCCGGTCCATCATTTCCAGTCCGGCCGGAATCACGCCGGCGGCGATGATGTTGCCGACCGCGGCGCCGGCCTTCGCCACATCGTCGAACGCCGCCAGCACCACCTGCGCACGCTGCGGGCGCGGCAGCAGTTTGACCGTGACTTCGGTGATCACGGCGAGCATGCCTTCCGAACCGGTCATCAGCGCCAGCAGATCGAAACCGGCGCTGTCGAGCGCATCGCTGCCGATCTCGAGCAACTCGCCGGAAATGGTCCAGGCGCGCAGCTTGATGATGTTGTGCACGGTAAGGCCGTATTTCAGGCAGTGCACGCCGCCGGAGTTTTCCGCCACATTGCCGCCGATCGAACAGGCGATTTGCGACGACGGGTCGGGTGCGTAATAGAGACCATGTTCGGCGACGGCTTCGGAAATCGCGAGGTTGCGCACGCCCGGTTGCACCGTTGCCGTTCTCGCCAGCGGATCGATCGATCTGATTTGATTGAGTTTCGCCAG
>JBBQDI010000204.1:0-3625 GCA_038319505.1 Burkholderiales bacterium | reverse complement strand
TGCTTGACACGCGCGGCGTCGCCGATCCGGGTGTCGAACCCCCGCGCCGACCAGCTGGCGAGCGTCAAGCCGAGTCGTGTCAACACGGGGTCGAGAAAAGGATTGCGCAAGCCGGCTGGGGCACGAAAAAACATCGGGCGTTGACCGGTGATCTGGCTGAGGGTGTTTTGTGCGGTTTCCAGTTCGCGCCTGAAACCACGCGGGCCCAACATTGAAAAAGTGTGGCGGTGATGCTGGCTATGATTTTCCACGGCATGGCCACGGCGTACGATTTCCTGGCATACCTCCGGGTGGCGCGCCGCTTTTTCACCCACACAGAAAAAGGTGGCGTGTACACCATATCGATCCAGAATATCCAGCACCTGTGGAGTCACAAGAGGATCGGGACCATCGTCGATGGTCAGGGCGATTTCATGTCGGGCCGCAGCGGCGGCGGGCAGCCGGGTCCAGTTCGGCCCCAGCCAGTTGCTGCGCGGCCACAGGCCGACGGCAGTCAGCAGCAGGTGATTGATGACCACGGCGCCCAATGCCCAACGCCATTGCGCGGGTGCGGCGATCACGCCCACCAACGCCAGACCATGCAGCGCGACGGATGCGCGGATCAACAGGGTGGGCTGCCAGGTTGAACTAAACATTGGATGGGCACGCATCGGGTTGGCGGGCAAAAATCGCCGAATACATCAACGCCAGGATGACGCCCGGCGCGACGGTCACGCCCATCGCCTGCAGGATGGATACGTTGGAAAACGCGAGCAGGCCAAACCCGGCGACGGTGGTGAGACTGGCAAACAGCATCGAGGCTAGCGTGCGCGGCAGGATCGGCGTGTGTGGATCCGGACGATCAAAAAACAGGGCGTAATTGGAGCCCACAGCGACCACCAGCAACAACCCCACTAAATGCAAAATGATCATTTGCTGGCCCAATACACTTAATTCCGCCGTGACAGTGATGACCGCAGCGGCCAGCGGCGTGATGATGCGCAGCACGCGCAGGGGCGAACGAAACACCACGAGCAGCAAACCGATAATGGCCACCAGCCCGCCGAGCGACAGCACAATGGCTTCATGCAGGTAGCCGGAATACAAGCGGTCCGATTCGGCTTTCATGTCCACAAACAGCACATCGGGCATTGCGCTCAATGTCGCGCGTACCTGGTCCGCGTTGATGCTGCCTCCCGCCGGCGCGGTCAGCGGCAACAACGCACGCCATTGCCGCGGTTGCTGAATGAGCAAGGCATCGACCGCCATCGCCATCGAGGTCTGCTGCAGGTCGGGTGCCTGAATCAAAGGCTGGTTGCGCACGGCGGTGGTGTCGGTCAGAAACGGCGTAAATAGTTGTGCGCGCACCGGCAAGCCTTGAACCGCTTGCGCCAGGCGCGTTTCCAGCAATGGGCGAGGGGGCAGGCTGGCCTGGCGCGCGCGTTGGGTTGCGATGCTGGGAAGATAGCGGCTGGGGCTTTCGTACCCGGCGAGTTCGCCTTGATCGACCAGTGTTTGCAGCAGCGTGGACACACGCTCGGAGGCGCGCAATACGGATTCCTGATTCGCTCCGGAGACGACGACCAGGTAGCGCACATCCGGTGCGCCCAGGTCGGCGCGCAAACGGGTATCGAGTTCAACATCCGCTTGCGACACCGGACTGAGTGAGGCGATTTTGTCGTTCCATAAACTGTCACGATTGATGACCACGATCACGCAGGCCACCAGCAACACGATCACCGCAGGCCAGCGCAGGGCTGCCGCGCGTTGCACGACTCGAGACAGGATGAGACCGATCGCCGATACATCATGAATACGGAAGTTTGCCGGCAGCAGGGAAGGCAGGACAAAGCGCGTGACCGTTGCGGCCGCGACCAGCCCGGCAATGGCATACAAACCGAGTTGTGCCAAACCGGGAAAGCCGGACAGCAAGAGCGATGCAAAGCCGAATATCGAGGTCAGCACACCGAGGCGAATGGTGGGCCACAGGCGCTTGATCCAGCTTTGATGATCCGCACTGTTCTGTTCCGATTGCACAAACAGATAGATGGAATAATCCACCGCCTCGCCAATCAGGGCGGTGCCAAATCCGAGGGTGATGCCGTGCACCTCGCCAAAGCCCAGGCTGACCGCCGCAATGCCTGCCAGCGCGCCGCTGATCACGGGCAGCAACCCCAATCCCAGTGCGCTGAAGGATCGATAAACGAGCAACAGCAGCGTGGCGATGAGGGTCAGGCTGACGATGGACAGTCGGGTGACCTGGCTTTTGATGGTGTCGCGCGAGGTCACCGAAAACACGCCGGGGCCGGTCATCACCAGCCGGGCAGAGGCGGTCGCGCCGGCGGCCTGATCGAACGCCTGCTGAATGGAGGCCATGGCGCTTTGCTGGGCATCTGTGTCGCTTCCCGCGGCACGCGTTTGCATTAGCATCAAGGCGCGCGTGTCATCGCGTGAAGCCCATGCGCCGTCCACCAGATTCGGCTGGGAACCGCTGTTGAGCTGCTCGAGCAACTGCACCATTTCGCCGGTCGGGTCACGCGGCAGGATCGACTTGACCAGCAAGCCGGCAGGCGAGGCCAGCAGATCGATGCTGTCGCCGAGGGCGGCATGCAGACCGTCCACGCTAAAACGTTCTAGCGTCACGGCCGGACTCAGCAGGTAACGATTGTTGAACAGGAAAACACGGTCGCGCTCGGCATTGATGGGCTCGCCATTGTTGACGCTAGCAAAAGTACGGTCGGCGCGCAGTCGCTGGGCGACTTGTTTGGACAGTCGTGCGCGGGTAGGGGCGTCGGCGCCTTCTATGCCCACCAGAATCAGGCGCGAGGCCAGACCGTCGCGCAGTTGATCCATGAGCAATTGCTGCTCGGGCGTGGGGGAACTCGGCAAAAATGCCGACAAGTCGGTGGTGAAGTGGGTGCGGCTGATGATGCCGGCGCAGGCCAGCAAAAAAACCAGCCACAGCACGATGGCAGTGATGCCACGGCGGCGCGTGTGGATCATTGCTACAGTGCCCGCTTTTCGATGGTCATCAACGAACTGTCACCATCGGCCTGAAGAATTTCGACGTTGCGCACCCCATCCCCGGCCCCCTCCATCCGGATGCGTGCGATGACCTTGCCGACCTTGGCGTCGAGGGGCGTGAGCGTAAGGGTCCAGTGATCAGTTTCGCCATCCAGGGCCAGGTGGTAGACCCGTTCCAGCGCCTTGCGGTCGCCGGCCAGGGTGGCGCGAATGCTCTCGATCATGCCGGCCACCTCCGGGTAATCCTTGAGCTGCAGGACGTGTTTGCGCTTGCCGCGTTCCAATGTGAGCGTTTCGCCGTCGAGCACCATGGTCTCGGGGCGGGGTTTCAGGGTGTGCTTTTCCAGGCGGGACGGAGCGATGAACAGCAGTTCGCCGGACGACTCGACCGGCTGATCGAGGATGGAAATGAATTTTTTCTCGGTGAAGGTGGCCGCGCCTTGCGGGTGCTTCGCCAGGCTCGCCATCAACTGCGCAATGCTCAGCGGCGCGGCCGGTACGGACGGGCTGAGAAACAGTGTCAGCAAAGCAAACGTGGCGAGTCGAAAACAAGCGGATCGGGTCATGGCTTAGGCGGCATCCTTGGGACGCCAGAAATCGAAGTAGTTGAACCAGTTGTAGG
>JBBQDI010000203.1:0-3639 GCA_038319505.1 Burkholderiales bacterium | reverse complement strand
TCGACAGCGCTGCCAGGCAGCTGCCGGCGGGATTTCCGGAAGACGTGGCGCACGCCATCTTCGAGGGGATGCGGTCGCAGGCAACACGGCTGCGGCGACAGTCGACGACCTGACGCAACCACGTGCCATCCGCGCCTTGTCGAAGCGGCTCGCAGCGAAGCCCAACCTGGTCTCTTTCGCCGGCGGCATGCCTTCGCAGGGCACGGTCCCGGTCGATACCTCCAACGCAGAAATTTGGCGGGGCCAGGGGGCGGTACGCCATCCTCTGTTAAACTCGATCCCCTGTTGTGTGCGTCCTTGAATGTGACGCAATCGATGCAAATTCGGGAGGATCGGTTCACTCCGTCGGCTCCGCGATTCAAACGCAACGGCTCCAAGCGGGAGTAGCTCAGTTGGTAGAGCGCAACCTTGCCAAGGTTGAGGTCGAGAGTTCGAGTCTCTTCTCCCGCTCCATTCCTGCGCCGGTGCGCGCCCCATGTGGCTTTGCGTTAGCTGACTTCCTTCGTCAAGGGAAAGGTCGGCAGCTTGATCCGCCAAGAGCGCCAGCCTCTTCGTTTTTGTTGCCCTTGTTGCCGCCTGCGCGAGCGACAGCCTTGCGCGGCTCAGTGCGATGCGGGCGCAACAGCCAGCGCCGCCATTTGCAGCTGCGGCGCATCGATCTGCACCGCTGCCACGTAAGTCGGCTTCAGTTCCCCCCGCAGCAGCGGCCGGACGCCCTGGCCGGGTTGGGGGTCGATCACCGTGCCACTGACAATCCGTACCCCGCCATCGGCCCGCCGCTGATACCTGAGACCGACCAGAACCACGGCATGACGCATGGCGCCCACCAGCAGCGGCCGGCCGGCCATGAGTTCTGCCAGCACACGATCGTTGGACACCTGGTTTTGCCGGCCCAACGCGTCCGATGCCAGAGCCCTTGCCTGGAACGGCCTGTTGCGCGTGTCGGTCCATGCCCTGGACATCGCATTGGTCATGGCCTGACCTGACGGCGCGGGCAGGTCGGCAGCGATGCCGTAGCCATCCTTGACGATTTCCTGCTGCGCGACCTGGTAACCGTGGTGGGCAAAGATCATGGAGATGGCAGCCGCCCAGCACCACTGCGATTGCTCCTGGACGGCAACCATCCGCTGCACCCTCTCGGCGGACAGGCCGGCACGGCAAAGGCGCGCGCCAGCGGCGTCGGGGTCACCGCAATCTTCTTCGGCCAGCACCGGAAGCGGCAGCGCCAGAACGACGGCGGCCGCGATCGACAAGAGAATGCTCGGCCGGAGTGGACGGAACTTCATGGTTTTCGATTTTGGCCTTTTCCGGACCCGTCTGGTGTTGCCATAGCAGTCTGGCCCTCAGCCTTTTCCTTAAGGTGAAGGGATTCGCTGGTTCCCCAAGATGTCCGGAAACAGGTCCCGCAAACCCTGGGGACAGTTCCGGCACAACTGGTCAGTTATCCACAGCAGGAAGCCAATGCTCCAAGTTGTCCATGCCAGCACGACAGCATCGAAGCAGGGGTGCGCACAGCCTTCCCGCGGGGCCAAGCCGTTGTCCCGGTTAAGGAAAAACCGCTTGTCCACAGCGGGATGCAACCCTTATCTACTACTACTAGTTTGAATTACAACAATATAGAAAGAAGACAAAACAGGAACCTCGGCCACTTCTCGCCCATTCCATCGGGTCCCGGAAAATGCGACGCGCGCCCGTTTGCTGGTGTTAGAAGCACCCAAAAATATTGTTACCCACGGGCAGTTCACAGCTTCTGGAGCCGCGGCCCACAAGCTTGTGCCGGTTGCAAGTCGTTGCGCGACAAGACTAAAAGCGGGTTGTCCACAGAAATGGAAGAACCAAGTGAGCGCCCGGCATCCCGGAGTGCCAGCGGGCCGAATGCGAGCCCTTGACGGTAGGCACGGCCCGCCGCCGGCACCATAATCCAGCCTCACCAAAACCGGAGGCACTTGATGGCCATACTGATCCTGGGTTTGCTGCTGTTCCTGGGCATTCACTCCATCCGCATCGTGGCCGATGACCGGCGCAGCGCAACAATCGGACGGATCGGGGAAAAACCCTGGAAGGGCGTCTATGCGCTGCTTTCCATCACCGGATTCGTGCTGATCGTGTGGGGCTTTGCGCTGGCGCGGCGCGAGCCGGTGTTACTTTGGCAACCGCCCACCGCCATGCGCCACATCGCCGGTGTGTTGATGCTGGCGGCTTTTATCTTGCTGGTGGCCCCCTACGTCCCGCGCAATTCGATCAAGGCAAGGTTGCATCACCCGATGGCGTTGGCGGTGAAGACTTGGGCGGTGGCGCATCTGCTGGCCAATGGCGGGCTGGCCGACGTGGTGCTGTTCGGCGCCTTCCTGGTGTGGGCGGCCTTCAGTTTTCGCGCCGCACGTCAGCGTGACCGCCAGGCCGAGACCGTTTACCCTGCCGGAACGGCGGGCGGCACGACGATCACGGTGCTGATGGGCGTAGCGTTGTGGGCGGGGTTCGCTTTCTGGGCTCATGGTTTCCTGTTTGGCGTGCGGCCCTTCGGCTGATCGGCGGCCGCTCCAATGACCCGAATCGCAGTCATCGACTTCGAGACCACCGGACTTTCACCGACGATGGGGGACCGGGCGACCGAGATCGCGGTCGTGATTCTGGAAGGCGACCGGGTGGTGGACCGGTATCAGAGCCTGATGAACGCGGGGGTCAGGATTTCCGGCTTCATCGAGGCCTACACCGGAATCAGCAACGAGATGATCGCGCTGGCACCGACCGCAGCCGCGGTGATGGCCGACGCCAGCCGTTTTGTCGGCGAACTGCCGATGGCTGCGCACAACGCTTCGTTCGATCGGCGCTTCTGGGCCGCCGAGCTTGAACGGATCGACCAGCCGGCGCCGCATCCGTTCGCCTGTACGTTGCTGTTGTCACGCCGGCTCTATCCGCAAATCGCGAGCTATCGGCTGGGCGCACTGGCGGCGTTTCATGCGTTGCCGACGTCGGGACGGGCCCACCGGGCCCTGGCCGACGCGGAGGTTGCCGCAGCGCTGCTGGGCCGGATTCGCGACGACCTGAGAGATCGATTCAAGGTGCCGGAGCCGCGGCATGAACTTTTGTTGAAGCTGCAGGCTTGCGCCCGCAATGCCCTGCCCAAGGCGATTGAAAGGCATCTGGCGCAGAGCGCGCCTGCCGCGGTATCGCTGCCTGGTTGATCTGGCGCAAGTCAATGGCACCCTGTCTGACAGGATGGGGCTGATAGTCGCCAGAATGAAGAAATCGCCGGCGCGACCGGCTTTGTTTGAATGGAGTGCACGATGAGCAAGAGCCGAAACCCCAAGGACCAGCAGCAGCCCGGCACCGGCAAGGTTGCCAACGATCACAACAAGGTCGGTGAGCAGGAACCGACCCAGAAGAACCAGGGCGAACGGACGCCGCAAAGTCGCAATGACCGAACCAATCACATTGGCAGCGACAACCAGAATCAGTCCCGTCGCGGCGGCGCGGGCAGCGGTCATTTCTGACGACTGAAAGTTACAGTCGACATTGTGCGCGGTGCGCTGGGGCTGGCCGGCCAGGGTGGTGCCGACGTCACGGTGCGTGCCGCGAGGCAGGTATGCGGAGCCGCTGTCTTCACTGTTTAAGGCGGCGACGGCGTTGCGCGATGCC
>JBBQDI010000202.1:0-3700 GCA_038319505.1 Burkholderiales bacterium | reverse complement strand
CGAGCAGTATTTTCTCGATTTGCTGACCTGGTACCACCTCGCCTGGCTGGGGCACTCGCTCAGGCAGTTGCCGCTGGTGCTGCGGCTGACGGCGCAGGAAAAGCACTTTACCGCCGCCGATCGCCACGAACTGCTGCACCTGATGCAGCACTGCATGGCCGGGCTGATTCCGCGTTATCGCACGCTTGCCGAGCGCGGACAGATTGAGTTGTCGATGACGCCTTACGGCCACCCCATCGTGCCGCTGCTGAATGATTTCGCCAATCTGCGTGATGCGTTGCCCAGCGCGCCTGTTCCTGAGGCACCGGCCTATCCGGGCGGGGCAGAACGTGCGCGCTGGCATCTGCAGCATGGCGTCGAAGTGTTCGAGCGTTACTTTGGCAGAAAGCCGGTGGGCGTGTGGTTGTCCGAAGGCGGGGTGAGTGAGGATGCCCTGGCCCAACTGGATGAAATGGGGTTTTCCTGGACGGCCTCGGGCGAGGGTGTGTGGCGCAACAGCTGTGTCAAGTCGGGTTGCACGGAAGAAGACATTCTGGCCAAGCATACGCTGTTCTCGCCAGCGCTCATCGACGGTTTCAAGACCCAAGTATTTTTCCGCGACGATGGCCTGTCGGATCTGATCGGATTCAAATACAGCGACTGGCACGCTGACGATGCAGTGGGTGATTTCATCAATCATCTGGAAAATATCGCCAGCCTGTTAGGCGAGGACGCGAATCAGCATGTGGTTTCGGTCATCCTCGATGGCGAAAACGCCTGGGAGTATTACCCTGACAACGGCCATCATTTTCTGGATGCGCTCTATTCAAGGCTATCCAGCCACCCCACGCTCAATGTCAGCACGTTTGCCGAGCAGGCCACACACGTACCCGCCCAGCCAATGAAGCGGCTGGCGGCGGGAAGCTGGGTCTATGGCAGTTTTTCGACATGGATCGGCGCCGAAGACAAGAATAGCGGCTGGGATTATCTGGTCGCCGCCAAACAGGCTTACGACAGCGTAGTGGCCGCAGGAAAACTGAACGCCGAGCAGCTGGCGCTGGCTACCCGCCAGCTTGCCGTGTGCGAAGGCTCCGACTGGTTCTGGTGGTTCGGTGATACCAATCCGGTGGAGAGTGTCAGCGATTTCGAGCAGTTGTATCGAACCCAGTTGCGCGAACTGTATCGCCTGCTGGGTGTGGCACCCCCCGCGTTGCTCGACGTGCCAGTATCGAGCGGTGGCGGCTGGGCGGAAAACGCCGGTACCATGCGCAGGAATTCTTGATGAATTTCGACACGTATCGAGCCGGCTTGTTGCTGCATCCCTCTTCGTTGCCATCCGGTACGCTGGCGGACGTCGAGCGCTGGCTTGATTTTCTCAAGGCATCAGGCGTCGGCGTATGGCAGATGCTGCCCTTGGGCCTGCCACTGGGCGGACTGTCGCCCTACCAATGCGCTTCGGCGTTCGCGATCAATCCCACCCTGTTCCCACTAGGGAATGAAACCGGGCCGCGTCCCGATATGCGTCGTTTTGCCGGCTGGCGCAACAAGCAGCGTCACTGGCTGATTGACTTTGCGCGTTTCATGGTCATCAAGATGGAGCACGGAGGCATCCCCTGGACCGACTGGCCGGTGGCTTTGCGTGACCGGGATGCGCAGGCGCTGGCCGAGTTCGATGCAGCCTACGCCGATATCCAGAAAGCCGTGATGGTCGAGCAGTACCGCGTGGCCGTGTACTGGCAAGGCATCCGCGCGGCGGCGGCGGCGCGCGGAATTCAGCTGTTTGGCGACATGCCAATTTTCGTTGCCCATGACAGTGCTGACGTATGGGCGCAGCGCGAGTTGTTCCTGTTGGATGACACCGGACAACCCACGGTGGTGGCAGGGGTGCCGCCCGATTATTTTTCCGAAACCGGGCAGCGCTGGGGTAATCCGCATTACAACTGGGCTGCGATGCAGGCCGATGGTTTTGCCTGGTGGCGGGCACGCTTGCGTGCGCACTTTGAATGCTTTGATCTGGTGCGTATCGATCACTTTCGTGGATTGGCGGCGGCCTGGACGATTCCTGCCAGCGAGCCCACCGCCATGCGCGGTGAATGGGTTGAGACGCCTGGCGCGGCGTTGTTACAAGCGATTGCCAGCGAGATGGGCGATTTGCCCCTGGTGGCCGAAGACCTCGGCGTCATCACCCCGGATGTCACCGAACTGCGCCACCTGTTTGGATTGCCCGGCATGGCGGTGCTGCAATTCGCGTTTGACCATCATTCGGATAACCCGCACAAGCCTGAGAATGTGCACCCTGATACTGTGTATTACATCGGCACGCATGACAACGACACCACACTGGGCTGGTGGCGGACGCTACCGGAGCACGCGCGCCACCAGGTGGTCCAGCAGTTGGGCGTGTGGGAGGATGATGGTGCAGTCATGGATGCCATGATGACCACGGTGCTGCAGAGTCGCGCCGCGCTGGTGATCCTGACCATGCAGGATGTACTGCGTCTGGGGAGCGAGGCGCGCATGAACACCCCCGGCACCGAACATGGCAACTGGGGCTGGCGATTTGAATGGGAAGCGTTGCCGCACGACCTGGCATCCTATTTGCGTGAACAATTACAGAAAGCCCATCGATGCGAGACCCTGTCCCCCCCATGAAGGCGACCCCAAAAGATACGCCCCCTATCAAACAATCCGGGCCTGCTCCACTTGGCGCAACCCTGCCCGAGATCAGCGCGCCCATCATGCGCGTGCAGGCCGGGACCCATCACGACCCGTTCGAGGTGCTGGGCGTGCATGTTCAGCCCGATGGCAGCACCCTGATCCGTGCCTTTCTGCCCGCTGCCGAAGCAGTCGAGGTGGCAGGCGACCGCATGACCCGGCTGGCCGGAACTGACTGTTTCGAGCGGCTGCTGCCAGCTGGCACCGCAGTTGAGCCACACCCGCTGTTGCGCTGGCAGGACAAGCGCGCAGGCGACTGGCATACCACCTTATGTCCCTACAGTTTTGATCCGCAGTTGGGCGAGATGGATATTTACCTGCTCGGTGAAGGACGGCATTTCGATGCCTGGAAAGTGCTGGGCGCGCGTCTGAAAATCATCGATGGTGTTGAAGGCTGTCTATTTGCGGTGTGGGCGCCGGCGGTGCAACGCGTCAGCGTGATCGGCGATTTCAACGAGTGGGATGGCCGTCGCCATCCGATGCGTTGTCGAGGCACATCGGGCATGTGGGAGCTGTTCATCCCGGGCCTGGTTGCCGGCCAGGCCTACAAATACGAAATCCTCGGCAGCCATGGCCAGCTGGTCAGAAAGACCGATCCTTATGCGCGGCAGACGTTTCTGCGCCCCGAGACCACCAGCTGCGTACCCGATGACACGGCGCATGCCTGGGCGGACAGCGGCTGGATCGCCGCGCGTGCCCATTTCGACTGGCAGCATCGCCCGATCAGTATCTATGAATTGCACCCCGGTTCCTGGCGGCGTCATGACGATGGCAGTTTCTACAACTGGGACGAACTCGTCGTCGAACTGATTCCTTACGTGCAGGATCTTGGTTACACCCATATCCAGCTGCTGCCGGTCGCCGAGCATCCACTCGACGCTTCGTGGGGCTACCAGGTGTTGGGGTATTACGCGCCGACTGCGCGCTTTGGTTCGCCAAACGACTTCCGCGCGTTCGTCGATGCCTGCCACCAGGCCGACATTGGCGTGCTGCTCGACTGGGTGCC
>JBBQDI010000201.1:0-3701 GCA_038319505.1 Burkholderiales bacterium | reverse complement strand
TTCCGAGCGCTCCCACACTGCGGCCATTGAATAGAAAGTCGGCCAGAATATGGCGGTCATCAACAACAACACGCCTATAACCAGCACACCGGAAAAGAGCCAATTGCTGTGTGGGGTGGCGGGCAGGGATTCGGGTAAGGCATTCATGCGGGGCAGTTCTCCAGAACGGGGGGGGCGAGCGGCACCTGTTCAAACAGGGGATCAATCGCGGATAAATTACGGGCCCAGTTGTAGTTCTCCAGCACGCAGTCCCGCGCAAGCTCTGCGGACGAAGCGGTCTGCAATTGGGCAACAACGGCTTGAGCAAATTCGGCTTCACCCTGTGCCAGAATGAAGTCGCGCCCGGCTTCGGCGCGGATACCCTCGGCAGCCTGAACGCTGGCAATGACGGGGCGCGCCATCGCCATCGCCTCCAGTACCTTGTTCTGCACACCACGCGCGATGCGCAAGGGGGCAACCGCGCAGGCAGCATGTGCCAGCCAGGGCCGCACGTCGGGCACACTCCCGGTGACGATCACGCCTGGCTGACGCGCCAGTCCTGCCACGGCCTCACTGGGACGGCTACCGACAATGGCGAACTGCGCAGCCGGAACAGCTTCGCGGACAGCTGGAAAAATCCGCTCGGCAAACCAGCTGACGGCGTCAACATTCGGCCAGTAATCCATGGCACCGGTAAACACGATGCCCTGTTTGTCGAGCGGATACGGATTCGGATAGTCGCGCGCTGGAGAAAAGTAGTCCGCATCAACACCGTTCTCGAAAGCACTGATCTTGTGACACGCGTGCGGCGCGCGCTGCTGCAGCAAGCTTGCCTCGTCAAGCGATACCAGCAGCGTGGCATCCAGTTCCTGAGCTGCCCGTCCTTCCCATTCAGCCAGCCTGCGACCTTCGCGCGCGTACACCCACGACAGCGGCCAGCGCTGCGTCTGCGCATACTGCGTCCATTTGTCGGAATCGACATCGACCATATCGAGCACGCGGCGCTCAAGGCTTGCAGGCATGAACTGCGCCATCGCCGAAGAGAACGCCAGACCTCGCGTCACCTGCCCAGAGGCGGCCAGTTCGGCTGCCCAGCGCTTGAGTTCGCGGTTGCGGTAATACGGCAGGGTCAACGCCTCGCCGGTCAGCAAACCCCTCAGGCTCGCCAGCCTGGAACGGAGCGGGTGCAGCGGCAACAGCTTGATCGACGCGCAATAAGGCTGCAACGCGTCCTGATATTGCCAATCGTCCGGATCGTCGACGAATGCACCGAGGTGGATGGCGTAGCGCGCGCTCAGATGCCGCAGCAGATGAAACGAGCGGATCTTGTCGCCCTTGTTAGGCGGAAACGGAATGCGGTGCGCAAGAAACAGCAGTCCGTCCATTGCTCAGCCTAAATTCTTGACAATATGCGGCCCGATCACGTTGGCGAGTGCCAGCGGCATTTTCTTCCAGGCCTGAATGAAGAGACGATATTTCGGGTTGAGCGGATTGATCTCCGGAATTTCCGTGTCCGCTACCAGGAAATATTCGTAGTACAGGGGCGTGGCTTCAAAACCCCAGTTTTTCTTGAAGTCAAACGAGCCCGTGCCGCGCTTGCTGCGTCCGAAGTCGAACACTTTCAGCCCGCGCTCGCAGGCACGTCGCATCAGGTCCCAGTACATGAAATCGTTGCCGGCCACCGCGCGCGCCGCGTCCACACCGCCACCGTAATATGGCAACACCTCGTCACGGAAATAGAAGGACATCACGCTGGAAATCACTTTGCCGTCCAGCGTGATCGTCAGCACTTCGCAATCGTCTCCGAATTCTTCTTTCAGCAAGCGGAAAAACGTGCGTGAAAAAACCGGTGTGCCCAAGCGGTGCACACTGGCTGAATAGGCTTGGAAAAATCGTGTGGTGTCGTTGTCTATTTCGCCCACCAGCCCCGCCTTGATGCCCTTGCGGACCATCGCGCGCTGCTTGCGCGGAATGGCGTTCATGTTGGCTTCGACTTCCGGCTGAATGGTTTTCTTGAAGGTGACGTACAAATCCTTCGCCGGCCAGTCGGCATGGTGGGCAAGCTGGTTGCGATATTCGAGCGCGCCGACCTTGAGTTCTTTTGCGAGTGCCTGAGCCGCAGCATCGAGCGCATGGCTGGCGGCATCATGCTCGGCCAGGATGCCGCCATACGCACAGAATGGCAGCGACCCCAAACCATGGCCAAACAGCCGGCTATTGATTTCGGCCAGCGGCAACACACCCACGATGCCCCCAGCATGTTCGGCCAGCAGAAAATGGGTGTGATGGCCGAATGCTTTCTTGATCACTCGCTGCCAGCCTGCACGGTGAAAAAATGTTGCGTCCGGGTGTGCCAGAACATAGGCATCCCAGCGGGGTCGGTCATTCGCAGTCAGGGTACGGACTGTGATTTCGGCCGTCACAGCATCCGATCTTGAGAGCGGTTCGGCTTGCATGTTCAATGGGATGGCAGGAACACGCGGTCTACCCGGTCCCATTCAAAATCGTGCAGCAATTTGCGCAGCCTGCCCGGCATGCGATGCGAATTGACGTAATGACGAAAACGCGGTTTGGCCGACAGACCCGGTTGGCGTGGCTGCTCGGGGTCGAGTTCCCAGGGATGAAAATAAAACATGCACGGCGCCTGATCCTGCGCGTTGACACGGCGCAGCATCCCGCGCGATATGGAATAGGGCAGCAGCCGAAACCAGCCGCCGCCGGCCGCGGGCAGGTTGCGGCCCATCATCGGCAGGGTGGTTGGCGGCAGTTCCAGGATGCCGCTTTCACCGTTGGGCCGATTCGCAAAGCGCGGCGCATCGGGCATGCCGTAGTGGTCGTGGCGTACCGGATAAATGCTGGAGCTGTACTCATAGCCGGCGTTTTCCAGTTCCTCGATTGCCCACCAGTTTGCGTGATTGATGGAGAAACTCGGTGCGCGATAACCGCGAATGGCGCCGCCCCCCAGGTCTTCGAGAATACGTTTGGCGTGAGTGATATCTTCACGGAATTGCTCGGGCGTCAGGTCGGACACCCGCTGATGACCGTAGCCGTGGCTGGCGAGTTCATGTCCGTTGTCAACGATGCGACGCACGACCTGGGGATAGCGTTCGGCGATCCATCCAAGGGTAAAAAAGGTCGCTTTGGCGTGGGCATCATCGAGTAGACCGAGTATCACATCGACATTGCGCTCAACCCGGCATGGCATGCTGTCCCAGTCTTCGCGCCGGATGTGCGGTGCGAATGCAGATACCTGAAAATAGTCCTCGACGTCGACCGACATCGCATTTTTAATCGGGGTGCTTTCCATTCAGACAGTCCGCGTTCCTTTCTGCGGCGGCAGCCAGCCTTTCAGCGTATGCGCAATGCGCATCGCCGCACGGCCATCCCAGTATTCCGGAATACGACCGGTCTTGCCGCCATTCGCCATGACATCGTCGAATGCAGCCCGAATCGCATCGGGATTGGGACCGACCAGGGTATTGGTGCCTTCAGCAAGCGTAATCGGGCGCTCGGTATTTTCACGCAGGGTCAGACACGGCACGCCGAGCGCGGTGGTCTCTTCCTGAATTCCGCCCGAGTCGGTAAGCACCAGTTTGGCATCGCGCATCAAGCCCAGCATTTCCAGATAGCCCACCGGCGGCAGAATATGCAGGCCATCAAGCTTGGCAGTAAAGCCGAATTTCTCGATGCTGCCGCGTGTACGCGGATGCAGCGGCATCACC
>JBBQDI010000200.1:0-3769 GCA_038319505.1 Burkholderiales bacterium | reverse complement strand
TGTCGCACACGAAAACTGGTCGAAGAAGCGCACCAGCCACACTCACTACAGCGGTCAGCCTCGTCTGATTTTCAACCCGCGTCAGCCCTTAAACCCCGCCAGCTTCTCCGCCTGATCCGTGCGCTCCCAGGTGAACTCCGGCTCGGCTCGGCCAAAATGGCCATACGCTACCGTCTTCCGGTAGATCGGGCAGCGCAGATCGAGGCTGTCGATGATGCGAGAAACAAATGGGGTCACCATTTGTTAATTAAGCCCCCAAGGAACAGTCAATGCGCCGATACAACCACAAAAACTGCCAATCACTCTTCGGCTATGCGGCAGATGTCCACGTTCGTTCTGGAGGTAGATGCCAGTTGTGCGGGTGCGGCGGTTCGCCACTCGACTTTGATTTGTGGCGACAAATGACAGTGGAGCACCTTATCGGTAAGTCACAAGGCGGTTACTTGCAACAGATTCGCGCCGCGGTTGCTGCGCGATTTCCTGAGTCCACGCCCGAAGTCCATGAGGACTTGTCAAAGCGCATTGATGCTTTGAATACAGTCACGGCGTGCAGTTTCTGCAACTCCACTACCAGCCGGGACGTTAACCTCCTGACAATGGTCGAACTTCTGAATGAATCTCAAGGAACCCCCGGGGAAGTTGAAGCGTATATCGCTACTGAACTCAAAAATATCTTAGAGAGGAAGCGCAAAGACGTGCAGTGGAAACTTTCATATGTGAAAGAGGCTTTCCAACGTGAAATCGTAGATGGGGCCAATCACGATTGATTCGAGCGTTTGAAAACATATGCATTGATCAGCCCACTTGCCTGGCGTCTGCTGAAGTCGCATACCCCACTTGATTGAAGGATCATTGAAGCATGTCCCCCACCCTGCACGCCATCCAGGCCGACATCACGACGCTCGCGGTTGACGCCATCGTCAATGCCGCCAACGCTTCACTGCTCGGCGGGGGCGGGGTGGACGGGGCGATCCATCGCGCGGCCGGGCCGCAATTGCTGGACGCATGCCGCAAACTGGACGGTTGCCGGACGGGTGACGCCAAGCTCACACCGGGCTACCGGCTGCCGGCTCGCTTTGTCATCCACGCCGTGGGCACGGTGTGGCACGGCGGCGATCGCGGCGAACCGGAATTGCTGGCGTCGTGCTACCGGCGCGCGATCGAGGTTGCGTCCGAGAATGACCTCCACACGCTGGCGTTCCCCGGCATCAGCACCGGCGTCTACGGCTACCCGATCACCCGCGCGGCCAAGATTGCCGTGGCGACGGTACGCACCGCAGTGCTGGCGTTTCCCGCCATCCGCGAAGTGATTTTCTGCTGCCATTCGGCGACCGACCTCGCTGTCTACCAGACGCTGCTGGCTGCGGCGGTGGAGTGATCGATGCATCCGGACGCATGATGGACAAACAGGACCCGATACCAATATGTTCTCGACTACAACCGGGTACCCCGTTATTCGTGCGCTTACGAATGCAGAATGAATAAAGGCAACCCGGTGGTTGCCTTTATTCTTCGTCACGCACTGGCCATCAAATCAGCTTGCACGGTTTCTTAACGCAGCGCATGGTGCAACAGCTTTCAAATGGTTGACCAACACCGTACCCATTTTCTGTTCCGCGAACAATTAGCAGCAGGCTGGTGGCGGCGCACCATTATTCAAACCATAACCGGCAAATGCAACGCCGCAGCCAACATTCAGGGTAACAACAGGGGTGGTACAGCTATTGCCGCCATGGGTCTGCGCATCCACGATCAATGCGGTCGCGCCCAGCGCCGCGCCGCCCACGATCCACAGCACAGCCTCTTCAACGCCGAGCTTCATGATGGCGGGATTTGCCATGTTGATGCCACGCACGTAAACACCTTGCATGCCCAGCGCATTGAAGCGGAAATCGACCACGGGTGCACGGGTCGCGAGGGTAAATGTGGAGCCCTGGTTGTCATGTACGACATGATCCATGCGAAAGCCAAAAGCCTGCTGTTCGGTGCCGGCTCGGGTCGTACCCAGCGGGATTTCCCAATAGGCGGTGGCAGCAGGTTCTGCGGTCAAGCCGCCGGCCTGGGCCTGAGCAAAGGCAAAAGGCAGTGCGCACACGGCGAGTAATAGAAGTTTGTTCATGATTTCCCCTGAGTGTTGAATTGTTGTGCAGCCATTGTGTTTTGCCTCAAACCATGTGTCAAACGTTAAATCCTGCCAGCTTGTCTGCCTGATCGACGCGTTCCCAGCTGAAGTCCGGCTCGGCCCGCCCAAAGTGTCCATAGGCAGCGGTCTGCCGATAGATCGGGCGCCGCAAGTCGAGGCTGTCGATGATGCCGCGCGGGGTGAGGTTGAAGGTGCTGCGCACCATGGTCTCCAGCTTTTCATCCGGCACGGTGCCAGTGCCATAGGTTTCGATCAGCAGGGACACCGGTTCGGCCACGCCGATGGCGTAGGCCAGCTGAACCAGACAGCGTTTGGCGTAGCCCGCCGCCACGAGATTCTTGGCGATATATCGCGCCATGTACGCCGCCGAGCGATCGACCTTGGTCGGGTCTTTGCCTGAAAACGCGCCGCCACCGTGCGGGCAGGAACCGCCATAGGTGTCGACGATGATCTTGCGGCCGGTGAGGCCGGTGTCGCCATTGGGGCCGCCGATTTCGAACGGGCCGGCGGGGTTGACCCACAGCTTGAACGTGGGCGTGCGTAGCGCGATCGGCACCAGCGGATCGACGATCTCGCGCGTGACTTCCTGCGCCACCCAGGCAGGATCGAGATCGCGCGCGATCTGGGTTGAGATGATAACGTTTTCGATGCCGGCCACGCGATGGCCTTCATAGGCAACGGTGACCTGGCTTTTTGCATCGGGACGCAACCACGGCAAGGCGCCGGATTTGCGCAGCTCCGCCTGTTTTTGCACCAGCCGATGCGCCAGCCACACCGGGTAGGGCATCAGGTCCGGAGTTTCGTCGCAGGCATAGCCGAACATCAGGCCCTGGTCGCCGGCGCCGATGTCGCCTCCTGCCAACGTGATGCCTTTGTGAATCTGGATCGACTGGTGATTGAAGCGCACCTGCACTTCGCAGGTGTTGGGGTCGATGCCGGTTTCGGTATCGCGATAGCCGATGTCGCGCAGCACCTGACGGGCGATGGCCTCGGCACGGCCCTGAATCTCGTTGAACAGCTCCTTGCGGACGGTTTTGAACTCGCCGGCAATCACCACCAGGTTGTCGGCGACGAAGGTTTCGCAGGCCACCTTGGCCTCGGGCTCTTCGGCCAGAAATGCATCAAGAATGGCGTCCGAGATCTGGTCGGCAATCTTGTCCGGATGGCCTTCCGAAACGGACTCGGAGGTGAACAAGTGGCGGCGGATATTCATGATGTGTGTCCTGTGAAGCGTGAAGTGCAGTGTTGATTAAAAACAGACGGGTCAAGCGTTGCGTGCGGCAAGGCGCCACAGCGATGTCACCTCGGCCGCACGCGCGGTGTGGAGCGGATCGGTGGCGTCAGTGGCGCGGGGATGCGTGGGCTTGACGTCGATCCGGTCCACCACGTTCAAGCCGGCGGCGTCGAACGCGGCCAGCAGCCATTCCCGCGAGCGCAGCCCCAGGTGCTCGGCCAGATCCGACAGGATCAGCCAGCCTTCGCCGCCCGGTTCCAGATGCGCCGCCAGCCCGTCCAAAAAGCCCAGCAGCATGCGGCTGTCCGGGTCGTAAATCGCATGTTCCAGTGGCGAGTTGGCGCGCGCGGGGATCCAGGGTGGATTGCACACGATGAGCGGCGCGCGCCCTG
>JBBQDI010000199.1:0-3818 GCA_038319505.1 Burkholderiales bacterium | reverse complement strand
ATGGTCAGGCGCGAACCTATCTGCTGGAAATCTACGTGCAGGAGAAAGACTGGCAAAAAGCCATTGATGCGGCACGCCTGCTGGAAAAGGACACCAGCAAGCCGCTGAACGCTGATATCGCCCATTTTTATTGCGAACTGGCATTGCTGGAAGCAGCGAGAGGCAACCCCGACGCTGCGGCTGCCCATTTGCAACAAGCGCTCACCTCCAACCGCCAGTCGGTGCGCGCAAACCTGATGGCAGGCGATCTCGATGCGGCAGCGGGACGGCATGAGGCAGCCATTGCCGACTGGCGTCTGGTGGAAACTCAAAGTGCGGTACACATGGCGCTGGTGGTAGATCGCGTGCTTGGCAGTTATCGCCAGCTTGGCCGGTTGGATGAAGGCGTGCAGTGGCTCCGTGCGCTCTATACAAGGCAACCGTCGCATGATGTTTTTGGTGCCCTGTATCTGGCGGTATCCGAATCTGAAGGCGCCGTCGCTGCGAGGCAGCTTGCGCGTGAGGAGCTGCGGCGCAATCCCAGCCTGCGCACCCTGGATCGTCTGCTTGAGGCCGAACTCGTCAATGCAGAACCGGAGGCACGCGAACTCCTGCAGGTGGAAAAAAGCCTGGTGGCATCACATAGCCATCGCATGATGCGTTACCAGTGCGGTAGCTGCGGCTTCAAGGCCATGCAGTTCTTCTGGCGTTGTCCGGCATGTGGACGCTGGGATAGCTTTGATCCCGAGCGGCGCGAGGTCGAGAGTTGAGGCAAGGGGCAAGTTACAGGATGCAAGGGACGTGGTGAATTCAAGAAAAATTATCGTGGCGCTGGATTTTGCCGACGCGGCATCGGCATTGGCGCTGGTGGAGCGTCTCGATCCGGGCTTGTGCCGATTGAAGGTGGGCAAGGAGTTGTTCACCGCGGCCGGACCAGAGCTGGTGCGGGTGCTGGTGGCGCGCGGTTTTGACGTATTCCTCGATCTGAAATTTCACGACATCCCCAACACCGTGGCAGCAGCCTGCCGCGCGGCGGCGGGGCTGGGGGTGTGGATGCTGAATGTCCACGCATCAGGTGGACACCGCATGATGATGGCGGCACAGGAAGCACTGTCGGATCTGTCGCAGCGGCCGCTGTTGATTGCAGTGACCGTGCTGACGAGCATGCGTGCCGAGGACTTGAGCGAAGTCGGTGTAGCCGATGCGCCCGCCGATCAGGTGCTGCGGCTGGCCCGATTGTCTAAGCAGTGCAAACTTGATGGCGTGGTGTGTTCGGCACAGGAAACGTCCATGCTGCGTGCCGATCTGGGTGCGGATTTCCGTCTGGTTACACCGGGTATTCGCCCGACAGGTGCCGAGATCGGCGACCAGCGTCGTGTGATGACACCGGCAGAAGCCTTGCGTGCCGGATCGACCGATCTGGTGATCGGCCGCCCGATCACGGCAGCGGCTGATCCGATGGCAGCGCTCAAACAGATTCAATCCGAAATTCAAAACAGTTAGGGAGAACCTTGTGAAAATCACCGTGATCGGTACAGGCTATGTGGGCCTGGTGACGGGAACCTGTTTGGCGGAAGTCGGTAACGATGTCCTGTGCCTCGATCTTGACGCCAAAAAAATCGAGACCCTGAGAGCGGGCGGTATTCCGATCTACGAGCCGGGGCTGGAGGCCATGGTGAAGCGCAACGTCGAGTCGGGACGGCTGTCTTTCACCACCAATATCGAAGAATCCGTGGCATTTGGCGAGATCCAGTTCATTGCAGTCGGCACACCACCGGACGAGGACGGGTCGGCTGATCTCCAGTATGTGGTCGCTGCGGCACGCAACATTGGTCGCCACATGACGGATTACAAATTGGTGGTCGACAAATCCACCGTGCCGGTGGGCACAGCGGACAAGGTGAAAGCCGCCTTGCAGGAAGAGTTGGGCAAACGCGGCGTGGCGATTGAATTCAACGTCGCCTCCAATCCGGAATTCCTCAAGGAAGGCGCGGCAGTGGACGATTTCATGAAGCCAGACCGCATCGTGATCGGCACTGACAGCGAGGATGCCACGGCGTTGCTGCGTCAGTTGTATGCACCGTTCCAGCGCAACCATGACCGCCTGACCGTGATGGACGTGCGCAGTGCCGAACTGACCAAATACGCCGCCAATGCCATGCTGGCCACGCGTATTTCCTTCATGAACGAGCTCGCCGTGCTGGCCGAAAAACTCGGTGCGGACATCGAGCAGGTGCGCAATGGCATCGGCTCGGATCCGCGTATCGGTTATGACTTCCTGTATGCCGGTTGCGGCTACGGGGGCTCATGTTTTCCAAAAGATGTGCAGGCCTTGCGTCGCACCGGTCAGGAAAACGGCATCAGGTTACGTGTGCTCGATGCGGTGGAAGAAGCCAACGATGCGCAGAAGCAGATTCTGGTCAACAAGCTGACCGCCAAGCTGGGCAAGAATCTGAAGGGTAAGCGCTTTGCCATGTGGGGCCTGGCGTTCAAACCGAATACCGACGACATGCGTGCAGCGCCCAGCCGTGCCATGCTTGAGGCCCTGTGGGAAATGGGGGCCAGCGTGGCGGCGTATGACCCGGCGGCCATGGAAGAAACCCGCCGCATCTACGGCGAGCGTAGCGACCTGCTGCTGGTCGATAGTCCAATGGATGCATTGAAAGACGCGGATGCACTATTGATTGTCACCGAATGGAAAGTATTCCGCAGTCCCAATTTCGACACCATGAAGTCGCTGCTGAAGACGCCGCTCGTTTTTGACGGTCGCAACTTGTATGAACCGCAGGCGATGCGTGAAATGGGTTTTGATTATTTGCCGATTGGCCGCCCTTGATGGGCTTGCTCGATGCAAGTCGACGCGCAGGGTATGATGCGCAACTTTACAGCATGTCAGAGATCGCCACGCCTGATATCGACCAATAGCTGAATGTATGAGTCCCTATAAAACCATCGAAGATTGTGTAGGCAACACGCCATTGGTGCGCCTGAAGCGCATGCCCGGCGAAACGTCGAACGTTATTCTCGTCAAGCTCGAGGGCAACAATCCGGCTGGTTCGGTAAAAGATCGCCCGGCGCTGTCGATGATTGATGCCGCACAGGAGCGTGGCGAGATCAAGCCCGGTGACACCCTGATCGAGGCGACCAGCGGTAACACCGGGATTGCGCTTGCGATGGCTGCCGCCATGCGCGGGTACAAGATGGTTCTGATCATGCCCGAGCACTTGTCGATCGAACGGCGCCAGACCATGCGCGCCTTCGGCGCCGAACTGCAACTGGTATCCAGGGAGGCCGGGATGGAAGGGGCACGCGATCTCGCGGTTTCGATGGAGAAGCAGGGCATCGGCAAGATACTCGACCAGTTCGCCAACCCGGACAACCCGGATGCCCATTACCGCACCACCGGCCCCGAACTCTGGCGCGACACCGAGGGAAAGATCACCCATTTTGTTTCCAGCATGGGCACCACCGGCACCATCATGGGCTGCTCGCGTTACCTGAAAGAACAGAATCCGGCGATTCAGATTGTTGGTGTGCAACCCACCGAGGGTGCGCAAATTCCGGGCATTCGCAAATGGTCAGAAGAATACGTGCCGAAAATATGTGATTACAGCCGGGTTGATCGCATGATCTATGTCTCCCAGCAGGACGCTGAAGACACCACGCGCAGGCTGGCACGTGAAGAAGGCATCTTTGCCGGCATTTCGTCCGGTGGTGCGCTGTGGGCGGCGTTGCAGGTATCGAATGAAGTCGAAAACGCAGTCATCGTTTCCATCGTCTGCGACCGCGGTGACCGCTATCTGTCCACCGGTGTTTTCCCAGCCTGATTCCCTGCAACT
>JBBQDI010000198.1:0-3832 GCA_038319505.1 Burkholderiales bacterium | reverse complement strand
CATTGCGGGCACGGTTACGCAGCTCGTTGACCAGGTCTTCGTCAAACGCGTCAATTTCGAGCATCTCGTTCAACGGCACATAGGCAACTTCTTCCAGTGTGGAGAAACCTTCGTCGACCAGAATCTGGGCGACTTCCTCATCCACATCGAGTTTCTCGGTGAAGAGGGCGAGTGTGTGACCACTTTCGGTCGACTGTTTCTCTTCGGCGGTCTCGCGCGACATGATATTGAGTTCCCAGCCGGTCAGTTCGGACGCCAGGCGCACGTTCTGGCCGCCACGGCCAATCGCCATCGCCAGTTGTTCCTCGTCCACCACCACGTCCATGCTGTGCTTGTCTTCGTCCACCAGGATGGAACTGACTTCAGCGGGCGCCAATGCGTTGATGACGTACTGTGCGGGGTCGGACGACCAATGGATGATATCAACGCGCTCGCCGGCCATCTCGTTGGTGACCGAGGTGACGCGCGAACCGCGCAGGCCGATGCAGGTACCGATCGGGTCAATGCGCGGGTCATGCGACACCACAGCGATTTTGGCGCGCAGACCGGGATCGCGAGCGGCCGCCTTGATTTCGAGCAGGCCTTCCTCGATTTCAGGTACTTCCAGTTCGAACAACTTCATGATGAACTCGGGCGCGGTGCGCGACAGTACGACTTGCGGGCCACGGGCGCCACGGTCAATACGCAGCAGGTAGGCGCGCACACGGTCGCCAACGCGCAGGTTCTCACGCGGAATCATCTGGTCGCGGTGGAGGAAACCCTCGACGCGGCCCGATTCGATAATGGCGTTGCCGCGGTCGATGCGCTTCACGACACCATTAACGAGGTGCTCCTTGCGTGCAAGGAAATCGCTGATGATCTGCTCGCGCTCGGCATCGCGAATTTTCTGCAAGATGACCTGTTTGGCGGCTTGTGCACCAATGCGGCCGAATTCGATGTTTTCCAGCGGATCTTCGATGAAGTCGCCGATTTCGATATCGGGAATCTTGTCCTGAGCGTCGATCAGCAGGATCTGGTGACCCTCTGATTCGAGGTCGGCTTCGGTCACGACCTGCCAGCGGCGGAAGGATTCATATTCCCCGGTTTCGCGGTCGATCGACACGCGCACATCGGCCTCTTCCTTGAAGCGTTTTTTGGTAGCGGAGGCGAGCGCCTGCTCCAGTGCTTCGAACACGACTTCCTTGCCTACGTTCTTTTCGCGGGCCAGTGCGTCAGCCAGCATCAACATTTCACGGCTCATAATTCCTCCAGCGCTCGTCTTAAACCATGGGTTTAAGTCGGGCTACATCCACATTTCTCAAATCGATCGAAATTTCTTTTCCATCGACAATCAACTTCACTTCATCGCCTTCCAGGCCAACCAGTTCACCCACCAGCCGGCGCCGGTTGTCCATCGGCACTCTCAGCTTGAGCGTCACTGGATTTCCCGCAAAGCGGACATAATCCTGCGGCTTGACCAGCGGCCGGTCGAGACCGGGCGAGGACACTTCCAGCCTGTCATAGTCGATGTTTTCAACCGTAAACAGATGCGTCAGGTGATTGCTTACCTTGACGCAGTCTTCAACACCGATGCCTTCCGGCTTGTCGATGAAAATCCTGATCAGCCCGCGCCCGGCACGCTCCAGCATCACCAACTCGTATCCGAGTCCGGCGAGCACGGGTTCTAGGCGGGCGGGCAAATCCATCATCACAAATCCATCGTTGTGCTATGGAGCACAACGTAAAGTAACTTTTCTCGTCGCAACTTGAAGCGATGCGCCGCACAATAAAAAAATGGGCGAACCGCCCACAGTGTTAGTAATAAAGCGCCGGAATTGTACCACTCGGGCTTTCGAACTGGAAGATGGTGCCCGGAACCGGAATCGAACCGGTACGCCATCGCTGGCGAGGGATTTTAAGTCCCTTGTGTCTACCAATTTCACCATCCGGGCGAAGCGGACAGACGGCCTTGAATCTGGAGGCGCGAGCCGGAGTCGAACCGACCTACACGGATTTGCAATCCGGTGCATAACCGCTTTGCTATCGCGCCATCGCGGTAAACCACGTAAACGAAAAAGGGAAAACGTCCGGACTAGTCCTTCTGTTTTCCCCGGAATGCTGGAGCGGGAAAGGAGGTTCGAACTCCCGACCTCAACCTTGGCAAGGTTGCGCTCTACCAGCTGAGCTATTCCCGCGTTGAAGGCTGCGCATTATGGAGATTCCGCTTTTTTCTGTCAACTATTTAAGTATTATTTTGCAGTGCGCGCGAAGCCATCACCAGGTAATACGCCATTGACACCAGGGTCAGCAGTGCGGCCACCCAGATCAGCAGCGTCCCGATGGTTGCAATGGGCAGGTTGGCGACCGGGTTGAAATACAGCAGGAGGACGATGGACACCATCTGAGCCGTGGTTTTCAGCTTGCCGACGAAGGACACCGCTACACTGGCCGATTTGCCGGCCTTGGCCATCCACTCGCGCAGGGCGGAAATGGTGATTTCGCGGCCGATGATGATCAGGCCGATGAGCGGTGCCACGCGGTCCAGGTCGATCAGAACAATCAGCGCGGCGGCGACCATCAGCTTGTCGGCCACCGGGTCGAGAAAGGCGCCGAATGCCGAAGTTTGCCCCAGCTTGCGTGCCAGCCAGCCATCGAGCCAGTCGGTCAACGCGGCCACCCCAAAAAAGGCGGCGGCTAGCAGGTTGGCTTCATGCGGCGTCACCCAGCCATCCGGCAGATAGAACACCCCCGCCATTAGCGGAATGAAAAGGATGCGCAGCCAGGTGAGCAGATTGGGGAGATTGAGAGGCATCAGTGCAAAGCGTAATAAAGGGTTTCCGCCAATTCTCGGCTGATACCGTTGACTGTGGCAAGCGCATCGATGCCTGCATCGCGCACACCCTGCAGGCCACCGAAGTGTTCGAGCAGTTGTTTGCGGCGTTTGGGGCCGATTCCCGGGATGTTTTCCAGTGTTGATTGAACCCTGGCCTTGCCACGTTTTGCGCGGTGGCCGGTGATGGCGAAGCGGTGCGCCTCGTCGCGTACCTGCTGGATCAAATGGAAGCCAGGGTGATCCTTGGCCAGTTTCAATTCACGGCCATCGGCAAAAATCAGCGTTTCCAGCCCCGGCTTGCGCGCTTCGCCCTTGGCGACGCCGAGCAGCAGCACCTCACCCAGCCCAAGTTCGGTCATCGCATTGACCGCCATTGATATCTGCCCCTTGCCGCCGTCGATCAACAGCAGATCGGGCAGCACGCTGTTTTCCTCCACGGTTTTGTGGAAGCGCTTGATGAGGGCTGCATGCATTGCCGCGTAATCATCGCCCGGCGTGATGCCGCTGATGTTGTAGCGGCGGTAGTCCGACTTTTTCAGGTCGGCGCCTTCATACACGACGCAGGAGGCGACGGTGGCTTCGCCCATGGTGTGTGAAATGTCGAAGCATTCGATGCGGTTGAGCGTCGGCAGGTCGAGCGTGTCTCGCAGCGCGGCCAGTCGTTGCGACTGGTTGGCCCGTTCGGCGCTGCGGCGCTCGGCGGACAGGCGCGCATTGGCCTGGGCCATGCCGATCCAGACACGGCGTTCACCGGTGACGCGATGAAGCAGGCTGATTTTCTTGTGTGCGTGTTCGCTCAGCAGGATTTCCAGTGCCTCGGTCTCGAGGGCTTCGCTGATTAGGATGCGCGCGGGGACCGGGTGGTCGAGATAATGCTGGGCGATAAAGGCATCCAGCGCTTCAGCCGGGGTGGCGCCTTCGCTGTGTTGCGGGAAAAAACTGCGGTCGCCCAGATGCCGCCCGCCGCGGATCATGGTCAGGTTGACTGCGATGACGCCTGCGACTTCGGCCACTGCGACG
>JBBQDI010000197.1:0-3893 GCA_038319505.1 Burkholderiales bacterium | reverse complement strand
GGCCATGTGCTGGCCATCCGTTACGAGCGTGATTCACTGTTTACGCAAGGCGTATTTTCCAACCCGATGCTGATCGGCGCCCTGCTGTTCACCTTTGTCCTGCAAATGGCCGTGCTTTATGTGCCCTGGCTCAATCCCATCTTCAAGACCGAACCGCTCGATGTGGGCGAACTTGTCTTGTGTCTGGCGCTGTCTTCGGTGGTGTTTTTCGCGGTGGAAATCGAGAAATGGATGGTTCGGCGCGGCTGGTTGTACAACAGTCGCTAGCGGCCTGTACGGGCGTATGGCCCGACAGGCTGGCGCGCTCGAGCGGCTATCTTTAAATGACTGATTTCGATTCGAAATCAGGCTCGTGCGCTGAAATCACCTTTGCAGCGGTGACGAAGTCGACGTTTGCCGGCCTTGATGTTCTTGTGCAAGAATAAAACAGCGTTTTGTCATGACCTATTCTGATGCTTGGAGTGAGGTGAGACGTGCGTATCATAGTTTGCGACCCGGCGTACCGGCATGTCGCCCCGCCTGATGCTCCTTTGTGAGCGCGTCTGCATGAGACGTGAGCCAGCCGCCGCCAGTAACCTTCTAGCATGGGTTTTGGCCGGAAAAGAAAATAGCTTGATAGGGCTCATCCGCATGCGGCTGGAACAAACCGGACCGTCCCGTCACCAGCATTGACCCATGTGGTCAGTCACTAAAACGATGATTGCCTGAATGGGGTCATCACAGTTTGAATGAGGGAGGTTGAATCATGAACCCATCAATCGTTGCTGGCTTGATGCGTCCATCCAATGCTGCCCCCCATCCGGTTTCGCAAACCGTGGTTGCTTTTGGTGAAACCCTGGTTGATCAGTTTCGCGATCATAGTGTGATGAATGGTGCACCGTTCAATGTGGCGTGTCATCTGGCTGCACTGGGCTCGCATCCGGTACTGGTCACGCGCGCAGGAAAGGATGATCTGGGCGATCAGTTGCTGCAGATCATGGCCGCACGGGGCCTCGATCGACTTGGGGTGCAGCGCGATCCGGGGCGGCCTACAGGGCGTGTCAAGGTGACCGAGACGGACAATGGCCAGTCGTTCAGCATCCTGTCCAACCAGGCATACGATTACATTCACGCCAGTCTGGCACGCAAGGTCGGGATGTCGGTGCGTCCGGAGATGGTCTACTTCGGCACTCTGTCGCAGCGCGGCGATTCGCGCCGCGCGCTGCGTGACATGCTCGGTGCGGTGAATGCCCGCGTATTTCTGGATGTGAATCTGCGTGATCCATGGGTAGATGCCGAGACCTTGCGCTGGTCATTGCAGCAAGCGCGCGTAGTCAAGCTCAATACCGATGAACTGATGCGCGTCAGCACGCTGCTTTCGTTGCACGGAGAAACGCCGGAAGCACGCGCCAGCAAACTGGTATCGGGCTTTGATCTGGAAAGACTGGTGGTGACCTGCGGTGAGGCCGGTGCCTGGACGCTGGATCGTGCCGGGCGCATCGAGTTCGTGACCGGCCCGTCCATCCCTCATATTGTCGACACCGCGGGGGCCGGCGACGGGTTTGCTGCAATTGTCATCCTCGGCATGCTGCGTGGGTGGTCGCTAACCGACCAGCTGGCACGCGCCGATGCCTTTGCTCGCGCGTTATGCCAGATTCATGGTGCGGTGCCCGCGTCGAAGGATTTCTATGTCCCGTTCATTCGTGACTGGCGTTTCGAAGCAGAAGCGACGCGTGCGTGATCGGGTGCAGGTAAGTTTCGCGGATACGAAGTGCAGGATGCAGACGATTTCTGCCCTATTGCTTGAACGCCTGATTTTCCCACTGACACCCCGGTGAGCAACCCCTGAAAGACATGCTGATGGAATACCTGAACACATTGCAGATATATCTCGGAGAATGGCGCGAGCTGGCGACAATTGCATTGCATATTGCCATCATTCTGGGCTTGTCATGGCTGGCGATGCGGTTGTCGCGCAGGCTGATTGTGCGTTTGCGTTTCCATCTGCAGCATGAAAACGAAGATCGCGAGTATATCAAGCGCTTGGACACGCTGGGACGCGTATTCCGCTATGTCACCACGGTGATCATTACGCTGACTGGCGGCATGCTGGTCCTGTCCGTGGTCGGCATATCCATCGCCCCGATTCTGGCGACCGCCGGGGTGCTCGGCATAGCCGTCGGATTTGGCGCGCAAAGCCTGGTCAAAGATTATTTCAACGGTTTCTTCCTGCTGCTGGAAGACCAGATTCGGCAGGGTGATGTGGTTGAAGTCGCAGACAAGGGCGGGCTGGTCGAGGAAATGACGCTGCGCTACATCCGTCTGCGTGATTACGAGGGCAGCGTGCACATCATTCCCAATGGCATCGTCGGTACTGTCACCAACCGCAGTCGCGGCTATGCCTATGCGGTTGTCGACGTGGGCGTGGCGTATCGCGAAGATATCGACGAAGTCTATGCTGTGATGCGTGCGGTGGCAGCTGAATTGCGTGCCGATCCGGAAATGGTAAGCAAGATCGTGGATGACATCGAAATCGCGGGCGTCGATCAGTGGGGTGATTCCGCCGTGGTGATCCGCTGTCGCTTCAAGGTGATGCCACTGGAGCAGTGGGGCGTGCGGCGTAATTTTTTGCATCGACTTAAAAAAGCGTTCGATGCCGCAGGCATCGAAATTCCCTATCCGCACGTCACCGTGTATGCCGGTCAACCCAAGCAAGGGCAAGCCGCCCCCCTGCCACTGGTGCTGCAACGCGATTCAGACTGAGCCGGTTGCCATGACCTGAGTCCATAGCGTCCGGACGGCCATGCGGACTGTCTCCATCGCAGCGGGCGGCACCCGGGCAAATTCCGCGCCGCTGAGCTTGATCGCATGCTGCTGGCGGCGCAGTTCGCGGTAGGCGTCGGCGGCAGCCTGCGCGACGTCGGCAGGGATCAATCCGGCCGCGCCCGCGCGATGCAATAACTTGATATTTCCAAGATTTTCGGCCAGTTCAGGATGCGCATGACTATCCCGCAACACCAGATACTGCACACAGAATTCGACGTCGACGATGCCGCCGCTGTCATGCTTGAGATCAAAAAGCGCTGAGTTGTTGGCGTGACCGGCGTGCATTTTTTCGCGCATGGCCAGCACGTCCTCACGCAGCTTGGCAGGGTCGTGCGGCTGGTGGAGCACTTCACATCGCAAGGCTTCAAAGGTCTCGCCAATCGTTGAATTGCCACACACAAAGCGCGCACGCGACAGCGCCTGATGCTCCCACACCCAGGCATGGCTCAGCTGGTAATCGCGAAAGGCTTCAGTCGAACTCACCAGCAGGCCTGAGGCCCCGTCAGGTCGCAGGCGCAGGTCGGTTTCATACAGCATCCCGGCCGGGGTGAGGGTGCCGAGCCAGGTGTTGATGCGCTGCGCCAGCCGTGCGTAGGTTGCTTGCGCGCGCTCATCATCGTCATCGTAGAGAAACACGATATCAAGGTCGGAGGTGTATCCGAGTTCTTTGCCGCCGAGTTTTCCATAGCCAATGATGGCAAAACGCGGGGTGTCGCGGTGGCGTGTTTTCAGTCCGGCCCAGCAGCGCGCGAGCGTCTCGGCAAGCAGCATGTCGGCGAGATGGGACAAGTGGTCGGACAGGATTTCGACGCTCAGCTGGCCGGCCACGTCCTGCGCCAGCAGGCGCAACGTCTGCACATTCTTGAATCGGCGCAGCGCATCCATCTGCGCTTCGGTGTCGCCGGGGTGAGCGTCGAGTTCGTCGTGCAATTGGGTGGCGCGCCGTTTCCAGTCGGGCTCGCGCAGCAGGTGTTGCGGGGCGATCAGTTCGTCCAGCAACTGCGGCTGGTGCGTCAGCATCTGCGCTGCCCAGGGACTGGCCGCCAGCAGGCGAATCAGCTGCAGCAAGGCCGCCGGGTATTCGGTCA
>JBBQDI010000196.1:0-3946 GCA_038319505.1 Burkholderiales bacterium | reverse complement strand
GATTGCCCCATCCTGCAAGGCCTCGCCGCTGCCCCGCAAAAATCCTGAGTCCTGTGACCAGCACGGTTCTAGTGCGGTTGCCCCGCCCAGTCGTACACCACCTCGATCAGCACCAGCGCGCGCACCGGATGGCCATTTTTTTGCGCCGGCAAAAAACGCGCATCGCGAAACGCCTTCTTCGCAGAATCCTCGAATAAACCGGGTGGACTGGCGCTGACGACTTCGATATCGATAATGCGGCCATCGGTTTCCAGCTTCAATTGCAGCCTGACCTTGCCTGACAATCGCTGGCGATCGGCGTCCCCCGGATAGTCCGGGACGATTTCGCGCAATGCGCGTGGCTGCACATCGACATCGCGCGCGCTGTAATACGTGAAATCGACCGAGCTGCTAATTGCCAAATCCGGGGCCGGCCTGGTGGCCACCGACGGTGCCGCAGCAAGGCCGGGGGGTGATTCGGCAGGCGCAGGCACAACAGGCGGCAAGGGGGCGGCAGGCGGTTCGACCTGCACCGGCGGGGAGACGGGCTTGACCCCCGGCAGCGCCACCGCCGTCTCGCTCGGTGCGCGCATCGGCTCCGGCTTCGGTGGAACATCCGGCGTTTTCACTTCAGGTGCGGGCGGCGCGGCTGGCGGCGACACCAACCGCGCTTCGATCACGGGTTCGCCCAGACGCATTGGGGCAGGCGGCGCCACCTGCACCAGCGCAATCACCACTGCATGCAAACCCAACGAGATCCACACCGCCGCCAGCGGCCGCTGCAGCCGGGGCGGGATTGTCGGTTCATCAAAGGAGGCGTTCACGGGCGTTCATGTCCTGAAGCGAATTCACCTGCCTGAGAGTACTTTTTGACTGCACAGGATATCGGGCGCACTGGCCTAGAATGTGGACCAGAAAAACTACCGGAGAAGACCATGAAAAGACTCGTCATTGCGGGCGCCATCTTAGCATCGGCGTTGTCTGCCTCGGCACTTGCCGCGGGTATCGAACTGAGCAAAACAACCATCAAGGCCGCAGATGGTTCCGAGGTGCCGGTCGAAGTCGCCACGCCCGCCGGGAAAGGCCCCTTCCCGCCGGTGCTGTTCATCCACGCCAAGCGCGGCTACGAAGGCGACGAACGCGCGCATGTACGTGAACTCGCCGAGCAGGGCTTTCTTGTGGTCGCGCCCGACTGGCAAAGTGGCCGCTTCATCGAACGCTGGCCCGCAGCACACAACCCCGATACCGAAATGGATGTGGAGGCCGGGCTGGATTACCTGAAGTTGCTGCCCAATGCGTGCAAGCAGCCGGTCGGCATCGTCGGCCTGTCGCGCGGCCCGTATTACGCCATCCGTCTCGCCGCCAAACGCGGCCCCGACATCGCCGCCATCGTCAGCTACTACGGCCACATGCAAAACCCCAACGCGCCCGAACCGGATCAACTGTTCCGCATTGCGCCCGAGGTCATGCAGATCACCACCCCGACGCTGTTTCTGATTGGCGACGCCGATTACGAACTACGCCGCATGAACAGCGGTCGCGCATTTTATGCCCTGTGGGAACGCGGTATACCGGTGGAATGGCAGGAATACCCGATGGCGCGACGTGCGTTCGACTTCCGCCCCGATCAGACGCCGGAAGAATTGATTGCCAAGCGGCATGCACGGGAACGGGCGAAAAACTGGCTGATCAAGTGGATGAAGTTGACGCCGCAGATGCGGTGTCAGTGAAGCTTGGTGGGTGGCGATTACATCACCCCCATTCGCGCTGATCGCGCGCCCGTTTAACGATCAGGGCGAACCGCATCAAGCACCAAGTACATCAAGTTGTGCCCCATTTTGAGTGCATTTCCCCATCCGTGCACCACAAGCGCTCAGCCCGACGGCCCAACCCGCACCCTCTAAAATCAATAAGTGTTTGATTATTAAACAATCCAAAAACGGGCACGCCATCTGCTATAGGTAACCTGAGCACCCTAACCGCAAAGCCAGGTTGTTCAGGCAGTCTCCTCCGATACTGCGGCCTCTCCGGAGGCCGCCTTTTTTTGTCCTGTTCCGTACCCTCGCCAACGCGGCAACCCAGGACAATAAGGCACCGGAGCAGACTGACGATCAGATTGTTCACCGAGTGCGACATCTGGCAGCCGCCTCGACGGCGGCATCGGACTTTCCTCGCCCACCCCCTGTCGATCATTGAATCACCAGCCCGGGAAGCGTGCTCAATCACTGCCTGCACCTTCGCAGGACAACGCCAGTGCGAACTGCACCATGGTCGTGCACGCCCCACCGGAAAATGCCGAAAAAAAACCGAATAAAACCAATATATCAATCACTTAAATTTCTGGCACGGCCGCTGCTTTGCCTAGCTTGGCACGATCAACCATGCATGTGATGTGCCTCGGGCGGATGAAGCCACCAACGATTTTGCGATAAACACTCAACTTGTGATGGAGAACCATGATGAACAGAAGACAGGTCGTTAAGGGCCTTATGCTCACCCCCCTGGCGCTGGTGCTGTCCCTGGCCGTCGGCAGCAATGTCGCCAACAGCGCGCCGACCGGCACCGCCGAGAAGCCCGATCTGAAGTTTGGCTTCATCAAGCTCACCGATATGGCGCCGCTGGCCATTGCCTACGAAAAGCATTTTTTCGAGGATGAAGGTTTGTACGTGACGCTGGAGGCGCAGGCCAACTGGAAAGTGCTGCTCGATCGCGTCATCGACGGCCAGCTCGACGGCGCCCACATGCTGGCCGGCCAGCCGCTGGGCGCGACCATCGGCTTCGGCACCAAGGCCGACATCATCACCGCCTTCTCCATGGACCTGAACGGCAACGGCATCACCGTCTCCAACGCGGTCTGGGCGGAAATGAAGAAGCACATCCCGAAGGGCGCCGATGGCAAGCCGGTGCACCCGATCAAGGCAGACGCGCTGAAGCCGGTGGTCGACGCCTACAAGAAGGCGGGCAAGCCCTTCAACATGGGCATGGTGTTCCCGGTGTCCACCCACAACTACGAGCTGCGCTACTGGCTCGCGGCCGGCGGCCTCAACCCCGGTTACTACGCGCCGGACAAAGGCGACACCAGCGGCCAGATCAAGGCCGACGTGCTGCTCTCGGTGACCCCGCCGCCGCAGATGCCTTCCACCATGGAAGCCGGCACCATCAATGGGTATTGCGTGGGTGAGCCGTGGAACCAGCAGGCCGTATTCAAGGGCATCGGAGTACCGGTGATCACCGACTACGAGATCTGGAAAAACAATCCGGAAAAAGTGTTCGGTGTTTCACAGGCCTGGGCGGACAAGTATCCCAACACCCACATCCATGTGGTGAAAGCGCTGATCCGTGCCGCCAAATGGCTGGACGACAATAACAACGCCAACCGGCCCGAGGCGGTGAAAATTCTGTCGATGCCCACCTACGTCGGCGCGGATGAGAAGGTCATCGCCAACAGCATGACCGGAACCTTCGAGTACGAGAAAGGCGACAAGCGCAAGGTGCCAGACTTCAACGTGTTCTTCCGCCACAACGCAACCTATCCCTACTACTCGGATGCCATCTGGTACCTCTCCCAGATGCGCCGCTGGGGTCAGATTCCCGATGCCAAGCCGGATAGCTGGTACGCAAGCATGGCGAAGCAGGTGTACCGCCCTGACATCTACGCCAAGGCGGCCAAGGAACTGATCGCCGAAGGCAAGATGAAGTCAAGTGACTTCCCCGACTTTGCCAAGGAAACAGGCTACAAGCCACCGCAGACCGAGTTCATCGACGGCATCACCTATGACGGCAGGAAGCCCAATGCCTATCTGGCGAAGTTCAAGATTGGTTTGAAGGGCAACGCAAAACCGTAAGGCCAGCCACCCTCCTTGCCCACATTCGGGCAACGAGGGTAGGCCACCCCTTACCCATTTGCACACGCGCACAAAAAGGAATCTCCATGAAAGCCCTCACCCTGTCTGGCATCGGTCGAAAC
>JBBQDI010000195.1:0-3972 GCA_038319505.1 Burkholderiales bacterium | reverse complement strand
CGGCAGCAGCACGAACACGATGCTGCCCATCATCTTCGACTGGATCAGGCTGGAGGAACTGTTGGAAAACGCATTCTGCAGCATGCTCATCATCACCAGCCCTGGCACCAGAAAGCTGGTATAGGTCACACCGGGATAGACCATGACATGCGATTCCAGAACGTGCGAAAAAATCAGCAGATAGAGCAAGGCCGACACCACTGGGGCGACGACGGTCTGCACCACCACTTTCCAGAAGCGCAGCAGTTCCTTGTAAAAAAGGGCTGAGAAACCTGTCATTCTGAAAACTCCAGTTGAGCGCTTAAACGCGCATGGCAGTTTGCAGGCGCATTGCTTTTTTCGCCCCCAACTGAGGTTTCATCGATCATGCGCGTTTCATGATGTCAGTAAAGACATCTTCCAGATCGGGTTCCTGAAGGTGCATTTCGAGCACACGGATGCCCCCACCGCGCAAATCGGCCAGCAAGGTTTCCAACTCCTGATACTCACTGAAATTGATGCGCCAGCTGCCGTCCATATCGCGCAGCAGGCGCGCCTGCCAGGCAGCCGGTACGGTTTCCGCATCCAATCGTAGTTGAACGCAATGCTCGTTGGTCAATTTCAACAGATTGCGCGTGTCATCGAGCGCAACCACCCGGCCCGCCTTGAGCATGGCGATACGTCCACACAACGCCTGGGCTTCTTCCAGGTAATGCGTGGTCAACAGAATGGTGTGCCCTTCACGGTTGAGCCGGCTGATGAATTCCCATAACGAGCGGCGCAGATCGACATCCACCCCGGCGGTGGGCTCGTCGAGCACAATAACCGGTGGCTTGTGCACCAGCGCCTGCGCCACCAGCAGGCGGCGCTTCATGCCACCCGACAGGCTTTGCGTATTCTTGTCGGCGTGCTGGGTGAGATCGAGGTAATGCATGATTTCGTCGATCCAGCCGTCGTTGTGCTTGAGGCCGAAGAAGCCCGACTGGATGTGCAGGGTTTCGCGTACGTTAAAGAAGGGATCGTAAACCAGTTCCTGCGGCACCACGCCCAGCGCACGACGCGCCTGCCGATAGTCGCGCACCACGTCGTGGCCCATGATGGCGGCTTGCCCCGAATCGGCACGGGTCAATCCGGCCAGAATCGAGATGAGCGTGGTTTTGCCTGCCCCGTTGGGACCCAGCAAACCAAAAAACTCCCCTGGCTGTATATCGAGCGAGACACCGTCGAGTGCCTGGGTTTGACGGAATGTCTTGCACAGATCGTTGACGCAGATCGCCGGGCTTGCCTGGCTCATTCGGTTTCCCGATCAAAAAGCTCGTGTAGGCAAGCCGCAGGCAGTACGGCAAGGCTCAGCCGACAAATCGATTGGAGTGATGAAATCATGCGGGCAACAGCGCAGATACTCCATATAGTTCAGCGAGGGTGGTGAAGCTGGCGGGCAAACCGGTGCAGACGAGCGTATTGCCGGATCGCTGCGCTTGGCGCATGGCACTGAAAACAAGCGCGAGGGCGGCCGAATCGGCAGTTTCAACGCCGCTGAAATCAAGGGTGCTCACACCCAGTGCCAGTTGTGGCTGCAATTCGCGCAGCAACCCTCCCGCACTATCGACCGTCACCGCGCCCACGATGCGGCAGATATTGTCCTTGCAATCCATCACGAGCCTGAACGCGGTGCCGAATTGGCTGTAGCGCGGTTTGACTGGTCAGCCAGTGTTTTGATCAGGCCATCAATTCCCTTCTGGCGGATTTCACTTGAGAAGGAGGAGCGGTAATTGGTGACCATGCTTACGCCGTCTATCGCCACATCATAGATTTTCCAGCCAAATGCTGTTTTATACATGCTGTAGTCGATCGGGATCGGCTGCCCACCTGGCTGCTTGATTTCAGAATGCACGGTGACATCGACATCATCCGGCTTTAACTTCAATGGCTTGAATTCAACCGTCTGATTGGTAAACGCCGTGAGCGAGCTGGAATAGGTGCGCACCAGCAGATTGCGGAACTCGGTCACCAGCGCCTGTTTCTGCTCCGCGGTGGCACGCGGCCAGTGTTTTCCGATGACAAGCTGGGTCATTCGGTTGAAGTCGAAATTGGGCAGGATTTTGGCTTCGACCAACTGGTGAACCTTAGTCAGGTTGCCGCTCTGAAGCTCCTTGTCCTGTTTCAATATGGTCAGAACTTCCTGCGTAGTGGTGCGAGCCAAAACGTCGGGCGGTATCTCGGCTGCCAGCGACGGGCTGATATTGAACCCTGTCACCAGTGCCAACAGAATACATAATGAGCGCAACATATTCAATTAATCCTGTTCAAAAAATGGGGGCTGGAAAAGCCATGCAGGGGATGGGCACCCACCGCTTACTTAGGTTCGCCCGTCAAGCGCGCCAGCTGTGCCACATTCATGTTGTAATCATTCACCGTACGTAAATATTCAGTCTGCGTCAGAACGTAACTCTTGATTGCCTCAGCCACTTTGTCGGCACTTTCAATCCCGGCCGAAAAATCCGCCAAAGAAGCCACCATCCAGCGCCGCGCCGAGGCTGCGCCCTCGGCCAACTCGCGTTGCGAATCAAAATTGGCCTGGGCATGGGTATAGGCTTCCCCCACTTCAAACGGAATGCCGGCCACTGCAAACGCCTTCTTGTGGTTGATCGCTTCCAGTTCGGCCTGTGCCTGGTTAACACGGGCACTTGCCACACCAAACACAGTATCCCACTTAACGCCTACAACAGGCGTCAGCCCCCCGCCGTTGAAAGGGTCGTTGACGTAGGGATTGTCCAGCCGATCGCGTTGAGAGGCATAGTTGAGCTGTCCAATCACACCGGCGTATACATCCGGCATGCGGTCGGATTTTTTGGCTGCCACCAGCGCACGGCGAGCGCGCAAGCCCGCTTCGAGCTGCTGCATTTCGGGACGATCCTGCAAGGCACGCGACTGGAGTTCAGCCAGTTCGATCTGCGGGAAAGCCACCGGCTCGATACGATCGTCGGCCACGTCCAGATCAGCCTTCAAACCGGCACCGGTCAGAACCTTCAGGCCATCGAGGCTGATCTTTTCGATTGCGCGTGCCTGATAGACATATTTGGACAGCAGGCTCTTTGCTGTTTGCAGGGCATACAGGTCGGACTGTTTGGACTCGCCCGTTTCTTCCTTTAAATGGCGCTCGACAGACCGGATGGACTGATCCAGCCGGCCCTTCATGTCTTCCAGGAAAACCCGGGTGTCGCGCGCAGTCAGATAGCCAAAATAGGCACGTTTGGTGTCATATACCGTGTCGCTGCGCGTCTGCTTGAGCTCACCCCGCTTGAGATCAACATTACCCTGCGCAGCGTCGCCGTAATGCTCAAGCTTGCCAAAGGTGTAGAGCGGTTTGATCAGCGCGAAATCCAGGTGCGTCCAGTCCGACACACCATTGAAACTGTTGCCGTCGGAACGCGGGGTGCACGGAAAAGCAGTACACGAAGTGGCTCCGCCCTCATAGAACCCGCCCTCGACTTTCGGCGCCAGCCCGACAAATGCGTTGGCACTCAGCCGCCAGCCACCATTGCCCTGTACTTCCTGCAACATGCCACGCGCAGCTTCAACCACCTGTTCACGTTCCTTGATGCGTGGATCGGCAGCCAGGCTCATTTCCACGGCCTGCTGCAGGTTGATGGTTTCCGCCTGTCCCGGCGGGGTGATCAACAGAATACCGGCGACTAAAAGTGTTCGATTCAGTAAGTTTGATGTCATTGTGGCGCTCCTTCTTGAGCCTTGCCGTACAAAAATTTTCCTATCAGATTTTCCAGTACCACAGCGCCTTGTGTGATGAGAATCTGATCCTTGTCCTTTAACTTTACGCTGTCACCACCCGCCTCCAGGCCGATGTATTGCTCACCCAGCAGGCCTGATGTCATGATGGCAGCAGACGTGTCCTTAGGAAAAGCATAGCGCTTGTCCAGACGAAGCGTAACTGCGGCTTCGTAGGTTTTATTGTCGAAATCAATTTCCGCCACC
>JBBQDI010000194.1:0-4010 GCA_038319505.1 Burkholderiales bacterium | reverse complement strand
GCCAACGCGCCCCGTTCGCGCAGCTTGTCCAATGCTGCGCTCGCATCGCGCCGTCCCAGCCGTTTTACCGCAGTTGCATCGAGCATGTCGGCCAGCCCGACGATGAATGCGGTTGTGTCCGGCGCATGCCAGGTTGCGAGCGGTGGGCGCAGTAATAGCGGATCGTTCGCAGCGTGCTGCATCCTGTCCAAAGGATTGCGGTTGGGCAGATCGGGGCTGGGAATCGCCAGCCCCTGCGGCCAGTGGTTTGCCCAGTTGCGGTTCAGCGTCGGCAAGGCGTTGTCGGCAGGCAGGCGTTTGAAACGGGCGTAATCGAGCGCGGCAGCAAACGCATCCTTGCGGCAACGGTCGCCGCCTTCGCCCTCGCCGCAGCCTTGCTGCCACAGCGTCTGCCATACCGAAAACAGATTGGCCCGCTCGGTCGATGCGTCGATGAAATAGGCGATGTCGGTGCCGGTCAGCTTGACGCCGTAGAAATCACGACGGGTTTGCCGCAGGCGTTGGGCTATCGCCGGATTGGCCGGCGTTTCGTCCCACAACGGGCGGGCAAAAATGGGCGCGGCGTTTTGATGGCAGGCCGTGCACAGGCTGCGCCGCGCGTAAACCACCTGCGGCGTCATGCCCGATTGATAGTCGCGTACCACCTGAAACTCAAAACGGCCTGCTGCGTCATTGTAGCTGATCACTTCCAGCACCTTGCCTTTCTCGTGATAGCCGAGAAACAAGCGATCTTTCAAGGGTGCAACGCCGGGGCGGGTGATGCCATCAGCGGCGGCGACCACACGCGGAAAGCGGAAAAAATCCGGCGCGCCGGCATCCCGCTGCAGCGAGCGCCCCAGCGGGATCAGCGTGATTTTCAGCGGCGGCTGGCCGCCTGGATCTAGCTGCATCTGTTGGTTGATGATGTTCACCAGTCGCGCGAACGGGTAGGGCACGGACGCGTTGCCGACCAGTTGGTCGAAACGCGAATGTCCAATCGGCGGCAGGTCATCCTGCGCCTGCGCGGCATGACTTCCACTGGACATCACGGCCAGGCTCATGGCCAACATGATCGGGATGGCAAGAAAGCGTAGCGCATGAGGCATCAGGCCGCAGGCCCGTAGATGGCACAGCCGAGCCACCCGGCGCGCCAGTGTTTGGCGTCAGTTTCGTTTCTGACCGCATTGTCGGGGTCGGTATTCTCCAAGGACAGGGTGGTGCCGCCCACAATCGGGATGGCGGTGTTGTCCAGGACGCCCGCTTCGTTGCTGTCTGAAAAGCGGTCCAGCACGGAAAAATGGAATGCCGGGACTTCCCACGCTGCCGGCGAAGGATGGAAAAGTCGCTGCGTGAGCGCAGCACAGTTGATGTCGGCGAGCGTCTGCATGCGCGTGCCCTAGTTGCTAACCAGCACGCGTTTCTGGGTGCCGCTCCAGCAATCGTCCTTGACCTGGCCGATCTCGAATTCGGCGCGGCCGGCCTTGTCCATTTCCTTGTTGTAAAGGACGAAATTGAGGATGAAGGCGTGGTCCATGTAGGCGCGGCCAAGGTAGAGGCCGGGACGCACCATGCGGATTTCGTCGCGTACCTTGAGGCCGCGCCGGCCCACCAGGAAATCGGGTTTCTCACGGTAGCCGGGGATTTCGTCGGTGAAGGCGTAATCGATAATGATGGATTCGCGGCGCGAGTCGATCAGGCTTTGCCCGCAATAGAGCTTGGCGGGAAACAGCAGCCAGGCGTCTTTGCCATCGACGTCGATCTTGGGTATGTCGCCTGGACCGATGACGGGGCGCAGCACGGCGAGGTCTTCAATGCGGTTGCGCAGGACGTGTTGGTTGCGATAGAAGACCTTGCCTTTCCACAGCGCCTCGCCTGCGGTTTCCAGCATTTTTCCCTTGAAGTTCACCCCCAGGCCTTTGAGACCACCGATGATTTCGGCCGCGCGCAGCTTGCCGGAGCTGCCCCGCGGAAACACGATCTCGCCGTCGAACGGACCATTGGGGATCGGGCCGGAACTCAGGCGCGCATACAACTGGTCGAGCTCTTCCTGCTTGAGTCCGGCGAGGTATTTGGGCGTGACTTTGGTGAGCTCTTTCAGCGCGATGGGGTAGAGATATTCGACCTGTGCCAGATCGGGCTTGCTGGCGTAGGCATCGCCATAGGGGGCAAAGGCGATGTTGGGCTTGCCCGCGAACAGGCTGCTGATCCGGTCGCAACCGGACAGCGGGACTGACAAAATGGCCAGGATGATCAGGGTGCGTGGGTTCATGTGGATTCTCCCTTACAGCGTGGCCAGAAAAGCGATCAAGGCATTCTTGTCGGCGTCACTCAGGTCTTCGCCAAAACGGTGACCGTCGTTTTCGATCTCGGCGCTGCACGACGAGTAAACCTGCCACAGCGCCGGGGTGCGCGCACGCGCCTCTTTCACCACCTCGACCAGTCGGCCCGGGTCGGTGACGATGGCTTTGCCGATCGATCGCATCTCGACCGCCAGTTGTTTTGCTTCGGCAGCCGGCAATACCTTCGAAAGTCGCGCTTCGAGTTCGCGCGGTTTGAGTTGGGCGTGCACCAGATCAACGATGAAATCCTTGTGCAGGAAGTTGCCGACATTGCCAGCGGATGCGCCGGCTGGCACCCGAACGGTGAAGCCGATCAGGCGTTTCTCGTCATTGCCGTCGAAAATGCGCGGGCCGATGTCGAGCACGATGTCCTGATCGAGCTTGGTCGCCTTGGGAATGCGCTGGGACGGGTTCAGCAGATCATGCATTGAAGCGACATACAGCTTGAAGCGGCCGTCGACCGAGGGGTCGTATTTCCAGCATGCCGGCTGCTTGTCTTTGGCCAGCGGGGGATTGCCGGGCAAGGACGTGTCAATGTAGCTTGCGCGGTACAACTCGTAGGGATTGGACTTGTCGCCACCCCAGCCGCAGAGCTCGGGGCCGACCGAGTTGTTGTGCAGCAAGGGGGCGTGCGCCCACAGATTGAGCAGTGAGATGTTGCGGTAATAGCCGCGCCCGCCGTCGTGTGGCTCAGTGATGCCATTTACCACCGGCCGCGCATGGTAATCCTCGTCGGCAAACTGGTCCCATATGTGACCGCGCACATGGTTGGAATGCAGCGAGCGGCAGCGGTAGGTACCGACTTCGGTAACCGGCGTGGGGACGTCGTTGCCCAGCCAGTCGGCGCGCAGGCCGGTTTTGGGGTCAATGGCGCGGAAATCCACGGCTTCGAATGGCGGTTTGCTGCTGGAATGGCAGCGCGCGCAATTGGCGACGAATACCTGCTGTCCGCGCGATACCGAACCATTGCCGAATGTCTGATCCAGATCGTGCGTCAGATCGAGTTGGGTGTAGGTTGCCTTGCGCTGGTTTTCGCGGGCTTCGCGCAGGTCATGCGCCTGGCCTTCGGGCGCGGTTAAAAAGAAGTCTAGGATGTTGGGCAGCCGGTCCTCGATTGCGCGAAAGTTGGGGCAGTCGCGTCGGCACTGACCGATATCGAACGGCGTCTGCCCGAAGTTGCGAGCTTGCGGATCAAGCTGGCGCAGGTCGGTGAGGTGGTTGACCCAGCACTGCTCGGCGCATGATCCGATGTTGAAATACACGCGCTGGATGGCGCCCAGTGCGCCGATCGAATCGCCGCCGCCCTTGAGGATGTGATGCACGGTTTCAGTCTGGATGCTCTTTTCCCAGCACTTGCCGGGCTTGCCCGGTTCGCACCAGCAGGCAGATTCCTTGGCACCGGCCGGGCAGGCCGCTACCTTGCGCCAACGGTTGACCTTCTCGCCGGCAAAGGTGGGGCGCTGCGCGGTGTTGATGAGCGCATTCATGGAGCCGGCGTTGTTGACCTGGTCGTTGGGAACCGCCGAAGTGTCGGAGGTGCCGGGGCGTGCATGGGAAAACACCTGCCACAACAGATCGTCGTGCGGCATGCCGGAAATCAGGATTTCCGACACGCGGATGTACTGGTTGCCGACCAGTCCGGCCAGGTTTTCCCACTTGGGATGCTCGGGATCGAGCGGCGGCTTGGCGGGG
>JBBQDI010000193.1:0-4028 GCA_038319505.1 Burkholderiales bacterium | reverse complement strand
CTTCAAGTCGATGTTTACCTGGAACGTGTTTTTGTATTCAGGATTTTTTGGTTTGGTAGGGGCTTATTTGTGGACGATGCTGGATAGCAGCGTCAAGACCTTCTCCAAGGCGGCGGGTACCGCAGCGTTTATCTGGCGACTGACTCTGACGACGGGTACCGGATCACTGTTCGGCTTCCTGATCGCGCGTGAGTTGTACGGCACAGCCATGCTGGCGCCCATGTTCATCATCATGTCGTTTGCTTATGGCCTGGCTATTTACCTGATGGTATTGGTGGCCGCCTACGGCTGGACCGGCCGTACTTTGGGTGATTCGGTGATGATGCGTCTGAAGAGCCTGCTCGTTGTATTCGTCGCGGCCGTGCTGTACTTCGTCGTGGTTCACCATATGACCAATCTGTACTTTACCAAGTATCACGCGGTTGAAGCCTTCATCCTGCGCGACGGCGGCCTGTTTACCTCGCTGTTCTGGGTGGGTCAGATTGTCATCGGTTGCGTGGCGCCGCTGGTGATCCTGCTGAGCGGTCTGGGCAAGCAGCGTTCGTGGATCATGATTGCATGCGGACTCGTCATTGTGGGGGGTATAGCGCAGATGTACGTCACCATCATTGGTGCGCAGGCTTATCCGCTGGACATGTTCCCGGGTATCAAAGTTAGCAGCAGCTTCTACGATGGCGTAGTGAACAGTTATTCGCCCAGTATTCCTGAGATTTTCCTTGGACTGGGTGGGGTGGCAATCGCGTTGCTGGTCACGACCTTTGCTGTGAAGGTGTTGCGTTTGTTGCCGGCCAGTCTGGACGACGCCACGGTCGCCAAGCTGGAACATTGATGCATGGTCCTGCCGGGGAGCTTCCTGGCAGGGGATCATCCTGAATGAACCTGCAAGTCAACATAAACAAAACATCCAGGCGCGGGGCTCATATGCCCCGCGTCTTCATTTCTGCTGCGCATAAATCGTCGGGCAAAACAACGCTAACGCTTGGTTTGTGTGCTGCGCTGCATGCACGCGGCCATGCGGTTCAGGGATTCAAAAAAGGCCCTGATTTCATCGACCCGCTTTGGCTGGGAATGGCGGCGCAGCGGCCTTGCTACAACCTCGATTTCCACATGATGCAGCAAAATGAAATTGAGCAGCAGTTCGCGCGTGCTGCAGTCAATGCACGCATTAGCCTGATCGAGGGGAACAAGGGACTGTACGACGGCCTTGATCTGGATGGCAGCAACAGCAATGCTGCGTTGGCCAAGCTGCTGGACACACCGGTGGTCCTGGTGATTGATGCCCGGGGCATGACGCGCGGGGTGGCCCCCTTGATTTTGGGATATCAGGCCTTCGATCCGGATATACGTATCGCCGGCGTCATCCTGAACAATCTCGGCGGCAGTCGCCATGAATCAAAATTGCGAGCAGTGATTGAACATTACACTGACGTGGAAGTGGTCGGTGCAGTCCAGCATGATGCCAGCATGCAGATTGCCGAGCGCCACCTCGGATTGGTGCCAGCCAATGAGCAGCAGGCCGCGCTGGCGCGTATTCAACATGTCGGCGAACGGGTAGCCGCACAAGTCGACATCGACCGAATTCTGGCAATAGCCGACAATGCGCCAGCATTGGAGATTTCGGCGCCTGCTGAGGAAATGGTATCGGCTCAAAAGGTGCGCATCGGCATCGCGCATGATCAGGCATTTGGGTTTTATTACAGCGAAGACCTCGACACCCTGCGTGCGGCCAATGTGGAGTTGGTCGAACTCGACACGCTTCATGTGCAGGCTTTGCCTGATGTGGATGGGCTCATCATCGGTGGGGGTTTTCCTGAAATTTTCATGGCTGAGCTCGAGGCCAATGAGCCGTTGCGTGCGAGTATTCGACATGCAATCGAAGCAGGGCTGCCCACCTATGCAGAATGCGGCGGCTTAATGTATTTGTCGCGCAGTCTGAACTGGCAGGGACAGACGCGAGAGATGGTTGGCGTGGTGCCGGGCGACACCGTGATGCACGAGCGCCCGGTTGGACGCGGTTATGCACGACTGCAGCCGACCGGCGACGACCGTTGGCAGGAACAGTCCACTATCCCGGCACACGAATTTCATTATTCCAGCTTGGAAAACCTGCCAACCGACTCCATATACGCTTACCAAGTGAAGCGTGGTCATGGCATAGATGGCCAGCATGACGGCTATCAGCTACATAACCTTCTAGCCGCTTACGTGCATCGTCGTGGCACCGGTACACTAGGTTGGATCACGCCATTTTTGAACCAGGTGAGGGCGCATAAAGCGCGCGTTACCGCATAAATATCGAGGGAACACCCATGATCAAGATTACTAACCCCGCAGCCGAGCAAATACGCGCCGCGTCCAACAATCCGGATGTCTATGGCATGGTGCTGCGTGTGGCTGCCCATCAGGAAGACGACGGCAATGTGAACTACGCAATGGGCTTTGACCACGAGCGTGAGGCTGACGAGCAACTGATATGCAACGGCATCGAGATTCTGATCGCCGCTTCAAGCACACCTTACCTGCAGGGCGTTACGCTCGATTTTGTTGAAATGAGTCCGGGCGATATGCGGTTTATTTTCATTCCACCTTATTCAGCTGAAGAATCCGAAGCTGCGCCTGAATCCGGCGCCGGACCTGAAACTGACGCCCCCGCCGAGTAAAATCCATGGATTACCTGCCCATATTCCTAGACCTGCGTGATCGGACCTGCCTGGTAGTCGGCGGGTCCGAGACCGCGGCGCGCAAGGCTGAATTGTTGCTGCGCGCCGGCGCCCGGGTCGAAGTGGCTGCGCCCGAATTGCATGAAGGTTTCAAGCGACTGCCGCACGCCAATCATTTGAGCCGTGTTGCGGATGCTTTCCACGCCGAGCTACTCGATGGCAAGGATGCGGTGATCGTGGTTGAATCTGACGCAACCACAGCCAAGGCGATCGCCGATGCTGCGCGCGCCCGGCACATTCCGGTCAATGTGGCAGACAAACCTGCACTATGCAGTTTCATCCTGCCATCGATCATCGATCGCTCGCCGATCATGGTGGCAGTTTCCAGTGGCGGTGAGTCCCCCGTACTTGCACGCATGTTGCGGGCGCGGCTGGAAACCCTGATTCCCGCTGCCTACGGACGCTTGAGCGCGCTGGCTGGCCGATACAAAATCCGCGTGCGCGAGGTGATCAAACCGGAACAGCGCCGTGCCTTCTGGGAAAGGGTATTCCTTTCTCCTGTGGCTGAGATGGTATTTTCCGGGCGCGATGTCGAAGCCGAGGCGGAGCTCAATTCCATGATCAAGGACGGCACCGAACATGACATCAGCCGCGGTGAGGTGTATCTGGTGGGGGCCGGTCCAGGCAACCCCGATCTGCTGACTTTCCGTGCGTTGCGGCTGATGCAGCAGGCCGATGTCATCGTGCACGACCGCCTCGTCTCACAGCCAATTCTCGACATGTGCCGGCGCGACGCCGACCGCATTTATGTCGGGAAGGAGCGCGATGATCACGCCGTGCCGCAGGAAGAAATCAACCTGATGCTGGTACGGCTGGCCAAGGAAGGCAAACGCGTGTTGCGTTTGAAAGGTGGTGACCCCTTCATATTTGGTCGCGGCGGCGAAGAAATCGAAACCCTGGCCGAGCACAGCGTGCCGTTTCAGGTGGTGCCCGGTATCACGGCTGCCGCCGGGGTCGCATCCTACGCGGGCATCCCGTTAACGCATCGCGACTATGCGCAGTCAGTTGCCTTCGTCACTGGACATTTGAAGGAAAACACCTTCAACATGAACTGGGAAGGCATTGCCCGCCGCGATCAGACCATCGTCATCTACATGGGGCTGAAAGGCCTGCCGCTGTTGTGCGAAGCCCTGATCAAGCACGGTCTGCCGCCCGACACCCCTGCCGCCATCGTGCAGCATGGCACGCTCCCCACTCAGCGCGTCATCACCGGCGACCTCACCACACTGCCTACACTGGCAGAACAAGCCGGGCTCAAGGCACCCACCCTCATTATCGTTGGCAATGTGGTCAAGTTGCGTGAAAAGC
>JBBQDI010000192.1:0-4028 GCA_038319505.1 Burkholderiales bacterium | reverse complement strand
TCTTCGCCGAACCACCAAATTTCTTCGACAGAATGGTGGTGATCGCCGCGGTCAAGGTGGTCTTGCCGTGGTCAACGTGTCCAATCGTGCCTACGTTTACGTGCGGTTTGGTCCGCTCGAACTTTTCCTTAGCCATTTCAGATACCCTTTAAATTCAAAATTAGTTCTTGGCGCCAGATCACTTCTTGGCAATCACGGCTTCTGCAACGTTCTTCGGCGCTTCAGTGTAGTGCTTGAACTCCATCGAATAAGTCGCGCGCCCTTGCGACATCGAGCGTAAATCGGTCGAATATCCGAACATTTCTGCCAGCGGTACCTCTGCCCTGACCAGCTTGACGCCGTTCGAATCTTCCATGCCCTGAATGATGCCGCGACGCCGGTTAAGGTCGCCCATCACATCGCCCATGTAGTCTTCCGGTGTCTCCACCTCGACCGCCATCATTGGCTCAAGCAATATTGGATTGGCTTTACGCATGCCGTCCTTGAAAGCCAGAATTGCCGCCAACTTGAAAGCCAGCTCGGACGAATCGACATCATGGTAGGAACCATCAAACAGCGTGACCTTGATGTCGACCACCGGGAAGCCCGCCAGCACGCCATTGGTCAAAGCCTCACGCAAGCCTTTTTCGACTGCAGGAATATACTCGCGCGGTACCGAACCACCCTTGATCGCGTCAATAAATTCGAATCCCTTGCCTGCCTCGTTCGGACCCATCTTAATCCAGACGTGGCCGTATTGACCCTTACCACCCGACTGCTTGGCGTGCTTGCCTTCCTGCTCGACCTCCTTCTTGATCGCTTCGCGGTAGGCAACCTGTGGCGCGCCGACGTTGGCTTCCACGGCGAATTCACGGCGCATCCGGTCAACCAGAATCTCCAGGTGCAACTCACCCATACCGGACATGATCGTCTGGCCGGTTTCCTCATCGGTACGCACGCGGAAAGAGGGGTCTTCCTGGGCCAAACGACCTAATGCGATACCCATCTTCTCCTGGTCGGCCTTGGTTTTCGGCTCGACCGCCACGTGAATCACCGGCTCGGGGAAAATCATGCGCTCTAGCGTAATCGGTGAGCCCAGATCGCACAACGTATCGCCGGTGGTCACATCTTTCAGGCCCACAGCAGCCGCGATATCACCTGCGCGTACTTCCTTGATCTCTTCGCGCTGGTTCGCATGCATCTGCAGAATGCGGCCCAGACGCTCCTTGCGTCCTTTGATCGGGTTGTAAATCGTGTCGCCAGACTTGACCACGCCGGAATACACGCGGAAGAAAATCAACTGGCCCACATAGGGGTCGGTTGCAACCTTGAATGCCAGGGCCGAGAATTTTTCATCATCCGACGGGCGACGCTCACCGATGGTTTCGTCGTCCAGCTCGCCCTTGACCGGCAGAATATCGGTGGGCGCGGGCATAAACTCAACCACGGCATCCAACATGGCCTGAACGCCTTTGTTCTTGAACGCGCTGCCACATACCATCGGCACAATTTCGCTGGCAAGCGTGCGGGCACGCAATCCCGCCTTGATGTCCGCTTCCGACAAGTCGCCTTCCTCGAGATACTTGTTCATCATCTCTTCGGAAGACTCAGCTGCAGCTTCCAACATAGCCTCGCGCCATTTTTTGCAGGTCTCAAGCAGATCCGCGGGAATCTCGCGCAAATCAAACTTCATGCCCTGGCTGGCTTCATCCCAATAAATCGCCTTCATGCGAATGAGATCGACCACGCCTTCAAACTTTTCTTCCGCTCCAATCGGTACCTGAATCGGGATCGGGTTCGCCTTCAGACGCAAACGCATCTGGTCATGGACTTTGAAAAAGTCGGCGCCGGAACGATCCATCTTGTTGACGAACGCCAAACGCGGCACCTTGTACTTGTTTGCCTGGCGCCACACCGTTTCGGACTGCGGCTGCACGCCACCCACTGCGCAATACACCATGCAAGCGCCATCCAGGACGCGCATGGAACGCTCTACTTCAATAGTGAAGTCAACGTGGCCCGGCGTATCAATGATGTTGATGCGATGTTCGGGGTAGCCGCCGTCCATGCCTTTCCAGAAGCAGGTGGTTGCCGCCGAAGTAATCGTGATGCCGCGCTCCTGCTCCTGCTCCATCCAGTCCATGGTGGCCGCGCCATCATGCACTTCGCCGATCTTGTGCGACACGCCTGTGTAGAACAGAACGCGCTCGGTGGTGGTGGTCTTGCCAGCATCAATATGGGCTGAAATGCCGATATTGCGGTAGCGCTCAATAGGAGTCGTGCGTGCCACGTTATTACCCTAACTATAAAATGCGATGTGCTTAGAAACGGAAATGCGAGAATGCTTTGTTGGCTTCAGCCATACGGTGCACTTCTTCACGCTTCTTCACTGCCCCGCCACGGCCTTCAGCCGCATCCAGCAATTCACCCGCCAAACGAGCACCCATGGATTTCTCGCCGCGCTTGCGTGCCGCATCCTTGAGCCAACGCATGGCCAACGCAGTGCGACGGCTTGAGCGAACCTCAACCGGCACCTGGTAGTTGGCGCCACCGACCCGACGGCTCTTGACCTCAACCAGCGGACGCGCATTGTTGAGCGCAACCCCGAATACTTCCAGCGGATCCTTGCCCGACTTCTGGACAATCTGCTCGAAGGCACCGTAGACAATGCGCTCGGCGACTGACTTCTTGCCGCTGGACATGACAACGTTCATGAATTTCGAAACTTCCTGATTGCCGAACTTCGGATCAGGCAGGATTTCACGTTTGGGAACTTCGCGACGACGGGGCATATTCCTGTCTCTCTATCTAATTAAGCTTTTTTCGGGCGCTTGGCACCGTACTTGGAGCGTGATTGCTTACGGTCTTTCACGCCAGCCGTATCCAGGCTGCCGCGCACAGTGTGGTAACGCACACCCGGCAAATCCTTGACCCGGCCGCCGCGCACGAGCACAACCGAGTGCTCCTGCAGGTTGTGGCCTTCGCCGCCGATGTAGCTGATGACCTCGAAGCCGCTGGTGAGCTTGACCTTACATACCTTACGCAAGGCGGAGTTCGGTTTTTTGGGCGTCGTAGTGTACACACGGGTGCACACGCCGCGGCGTTGCGGGCAGGCCTTCAAGGCGGGAACCTTGCTCTTCTCTACCGGCGCCTGACGCGGCTTGCGGATCAGCTGGTTAATCGTTGGCATGTTAAAAATTCCGAATAATTAAATGAGCGTTTTTTCTAAAACAAGCGGGACGGCACCGTCCACATTTGAAGCGGCGCCGTCCCGGGCTACAGTCCTGCGTTTCCCGGCAAATTTATGGCCGGAAAAAGACGCGTGATTCTAGGGGAGAGACCCTCCCCTGTCAAGCCACTTCCTGATTTTCCGAGGGATTCACTTCCCCGCCTTCGATCAGATGCGAGGCACCCATGTCCTCCCCGGCCGCCTGTCGGCGACGGGTGGTGTGGTACGCCAGGCCGGTGCCGGCTGGGATCAGGCGTCCGACAATCACGTTTTCCTTCAGGCCGCGCAACTCGTCCTTCTTGCCCATAATGGCCGCCTCGGTCAGTACACGCGTGGTTTCCTGGAAGGAAGCCGCCGAGATGAAGGAATCAGTCGACAGCGACGCCTTGGTGATGCCCAGCAAGATGGGATTGTAGGTTGCAGGTTCCTTGCCGGCTGCCACCATGTCGTCGTTGATCTGCAACACTTCCGAGCGTTCGACCCCTTCGCCGGGAATGAGTCCGGTATTGCCCGGGTCCACGACCGTAACACGACGCAACATCTGACGCACGATGACTTCAATGTGCTTGTCGTTGATCTTCACGCCTTGCAGGCGATACACGTCCTGCACTTCGTCGGTGATGTAACGCGCCAACGCTTCTACCCCACGCAATCGCAGGATGTCATGCGGATCAGCCGGGCCGTCGACGATGATTTCGCCTTTCTGGACGATTTGACCGTCATGAGCCGTAACGTGCTTTTCTTTGGTGATCAGATACTCGTGCGGCACACCTTCCATGTCGGTAATCACCAGGCGCTGTTTACCCTTGGTGTCCTTGCC
>JBBQDI010000191.1:0-4078 GCA_038319505.1 Burkholderiales bacterium | reverse complement strand
GCAGACATGTGCGGTTTGATGAGCTGTGAAGAATGTCTGGCCCACCCCAAGCTGGTCGTCCATCCACTGCAGGATGGTCGGCGTGTGCTGTCGCTTCCACTCAGGGATACCGAACACCATTATGGCGTGCTGCAACTGGAGATGCCGCCAGGCAAGGAGCTGGCGCAATGGCAGTCGCAGCTGCTGGATGCGCTGTCGCGCCATATTGGTATCGCCATCGGCACCTCTCGCCGCACCGAGCAGAGCCGCCGGCTATCCCTGCTGGAAGAGCGTGCCGCTCTGGCGCGCGATCTGCACGACTCGCTGGCTCAGTCGCTCGCCTACATGAAAATTCAGGTCAGCCGTCTGAAGCCGATGGTGAACAATCCACAACGCGGGACCGAAGCGAGGGACGTGCTGGAGGAGCTGCGCGAAGGCCTCAACAGTGCCTACCGCCAGCTACGCGAACTGTTGACCACATTCCGTCTGCGCATCGATGGCGAGGGGTTGGCCACCGCGCTGGAAAATACCGTGGTCGAATTCACTCACCGCGGCAATATTCCGATCACACTGGACGTCCATCTGGCAGGCTGCACGCTCACCGCCAACGAGGAAATCCACGCCCTGCAGATTGTGCGCGAGGCGCTCTCCAACGTGCTCAACCACGCACAGGCTCGGCAAGCGCAGGTCAGCGTAAACTGTGACAGCGATGGCTCGATATCGGCCAGCGTCACCGACGATGGCATCGGCATCCGCCAGGCCGCCGACGCACATCATTACGGCCTGACGATCATGGAAGAGCGAGCGAAAAATCTGGGTGGCCAACTGATGGTCGAAAACTTGCCAACACTGGGCACCCGCGTGACCCTCCACTTCATGCCGAGCAGCCGGCGCGACACGACTATTCCCATTCATCCCGTTCATACAAGTAATACACCATGACTCTGGCAGACCCCCAAACCGTCCTCATCGTTGACGACCACCCCCTGTTTCGAAAGGGCGTGATCCAGTTGATCCAGGCCGCCCCCGAATTTCGCTTCGTCGGCGAAGCCCCCAGCGGAAAGGAGGGCATCCAGTTCGCAAAGCGTCTGCACCCCGACATGATCCTGCTGGACCTGAACATGAAGGACATGAGTGGGATTGAGGTGTTGACGGAGATCAAGAATTCCGACCTGGATACACGCGTCATCATGCTGACTGTGTCGGACCATGCAGAAGATCTGATGGCGGCATTGCAGGCGGGCGCCGATGGCTACCTGCTGAAAGACATGGAACCGGAAGAGCTGATGAAGCAATTGGTTGAAGCCGCGCGCGGCAAGATCACCATCAGCGAAAGTCTGACGCAATTGCTAGTGACCTCGCTGCGAGAGAAAAATCGCCCCACCAGCCTGTCCGAAGCAGGACTCACCGAGCAGGAAAGCCGCATCCTCGAACATTTGATCGAAGGCAAGAGCAACAAGCTGATTGCCAAGGACATGGACATTGCTGAAGGCACGGTGAAAGTTCACGTCAAGCATCTGTTGAAGAAGCTGAACCTGCGTTCACGCGTGGAAGCCGCGGTGTGGGCTGATCGTTGCAGGCGTCAAGCCAAATGATGCGGGTGCGGCACGGCAGCACGCAAACAGTTGACACATGAGGGCTTGCGGACGGGGCCAATACCCTGTCAGGGTCGAATGTATGCCCAGCCGGCTGCCTGAAGCTTGATGAGTTCCACTATCCCAGCCTCCACATACCCTATGTTGGGCAGCATGGTATCGCGGCTGATGTTCTGGGCCTTCATGGTGTTTTCGCACGCCACGATCTTCACCCCGTCCTTCAGCGCTTCTTCCACCTTGTTGGCCACCAGGGAATCATCACGCAGCATGGCGATGCCATCGCCATACACCACCACTTCGATGGACACATTGCGCGGCCCCATGGCGCGCTGGATGTTGCGGAAGTTGCCGAACACCTCGTTCCAGATGTGCTGATCATCTACGGTTACCGAGAACACGACGCTGTAGTAGGTGGGCACAACTCGGGCCTTGGCCGCATAGGCGGCACCTGTTCCTGACAGGCTGGTGACAAGAATGAGGCCCAGACCAGCAAACAAGGTACGTAGATTGGTAAACACATTTTTCTCCTAAGTCAGGCTTGGGTCCTGGCGTCTGGCGTGAACAATCCGGTTGGGAACCGTGGCACTGTTGGCCGGTGCAGCCGGTTGCTCACTCTGGCGAGATCCTATTTTAAACGCGTTCTGCGTGATACGAATTTGACTGACAGAACCGGCAACCAGCCGTTCGGCGGGTCATCCACGCTCAACTGCTCAGGATCGACTCGAGGGCATCGAACACGGAAAGTATGACGCCTGCTGCCAGGAAAAGTTTGCTCGTCCGTACATCCTCAGCAAATCCGCGGGAGCGGGTCATCTTCCAGTTCGTCGAGGATGCGGCGGCCGCCAAGTTCAGTTTCCAGAATCACCCGGCGCTCACCCGCCTCAATGCGGCCGATGATGCACGCATCCCTACCTTCCGGCAGCGCTTGCCAGCGTGCCAGAATTTCAAGTGCTGCATCGGCTTCGGCCACCGCCACGATGCGGCCCTCGCAGGCCAGGTAATACGGGTCGTAGCCGAGCATTTCACACACCGACACAACTTCTGGACGCAACGGTACCGCAGCCTGCTCGAGCGCCACGCTGTGGCCGCTTGCGCGTGCGATTTCGTGGGCTACGGTGGCTAACCCACCGCGTGTGGGGTCGCGCATGAAGCGCAGGCCGGGCAGGTTGCGTACAGCCTGCGCCAGCGGCAGTACGGAGGCCGAGTCGGAGCGCAGTTCGCCGGACAGCCCGAATTGCTCACGCGCCAGCATGACGGCAATGCCGTGGTCCCCCACCGGACCGGACACCAGCACCACATCGCCAGGCTTGATGCGCTCGATGTCGAGTTTGGCCTGTGCGCGTTTGACCCCGATGCCGGCGACCGACAGATACAGGCCGCCGCCTTCGCCGCGGCGTACCACTTTGGTGTCACCGGCGACCACCACCACGCCATTTTCCCGAGCGGCTTGGGCGAAACTGGCGATCAGCCGGTCCAGCACTTCAACTTCGAGCCCTTCCTCGATCATTGCCGACAGGGTGAAGTAACGCGGATCCGCACCCGCCACGGCGAGGTCGTTGACCACCCCATGCACCGCCAGCGAACCGAGATTTCCACCGGGGAATTCCAGTGGGTGCACGGTGAAGCCGTCAGTCGTCACCATGAGTTCGCCATCCAGCGATGGCAGGGTGACGGCGTCGGCGTCGGTGTCGAGCAGCGGGTTGGCAAGATGCCTGGCAAAAATATCGGCAATGAGTTCGCGCATCAGGCGGCCGCCATTGCCGTGCGCGAGAAGAATGCGGGTGTCGTTCATTTTTTTGTCGAAAGAAATTCGATGACTTGGCCCAAGCTGAGCCCGGCATCGTTAACGGGAACCTGTTGGGGCAGGTGGGCGGTAAAACCTGCGGCTTCGAGCCGCTCCATGGTGACCTCGGCCAGCAAGCGATTCTGAAATACGCCGCCCGTCAGACCCACCGACTGAATGCCGGTTTGCTCGCGCAAGTGTTGGGCTTGATCAACCAGCGCTTGCGCCAAGCTGAAGTGGAAACTGGCTGCCCGGTCTGCCACAGACTGGGCGGAGTTGGTCAGCATGGGCAGCAGCGGTGCCCAGTCTGTGCGCCAGACGCCAAGCGCATCACGTTTGAGCGGCAGCGCCAGAGTATGAGCATTCGTATGTGTCGCCGCAATCGCTTCCAGCCGCATCGGTCCTTCGCCTTCAAAACTGGCGTGCGTACAGACGCCACTTAATGCCGCTGCGGCATCAAACAGGCGTCCGGCCGCTGAACTCGCCGGGCTGTTCAGCTTGTGCGACCAAGCGTGATGCAAAGGTTCGGGCGCGAATGGCGCGGGCTGATCGGTCTCCCATAGCAATGCCGCTGCTGCACGCCATGGCTCGCGCCCGACCTTGTCGCCACCCGGCAGATAAAAAGGCCGCGACGAAGCGGCGTGCTGCCAGTGACCGGGCGAACCGGTAAAGGCTTCGCCGCCCCACAGGCTGTGGTCCTCGCCGAGACCGACGCCATCCC
>JBBQDI010000190.1:0-4095 GCA_038319505.1 Burkholderiales bacterium | reverse complement strand
AGGGCTGGGCAAAACACGGCGTCTGTTTGCGCTCATCCTGGCAGGACGACAAACACGGCATGACGCACATGAGCGGTACCATCATCAAACAGGCGATGAACGTGCCGGGGGGGGCGTATTACCGCATCCGCCCCTACAACGTGCGCGACATGCACACCGCACTGAATGAAACCGGCATTCTGTATGCCACCTTGATGGTGCATTCGGGCTGGTCCGCTCCGGGTGCTGAAAAGGGCAGCATGCCGGTCTCGGTCAGCATGCCCAATCGCGGCCGCAAAACCACACTCAAACTCCCGATCATCAAACGCAGCGGCAGTGCTGACGGGGGCCACGCAGTCGCCATCGTCGGCTACACGCCGCAGGGCTTCATCATCCAGAACTCCTGGGGGCTGAGCTGGGGCGCCAATGGCTTTGCCCTGCTGCCCTATGAGGACTATCTGATGCACGCCACCGATGTGTGGGTGATGCAACTCGGTGTACCGGTGACGATGGATTTGTGGTCGGACGACAAAACCATCGACAGCTCGGGTCTGCAACGCACCAGCCGTACCATCCCGCTTGACGAAATCCGGCCTTATGTCATCGACGTGGCCAACAACGGCGAGCTGTCGGATTCGGGTGAATACTGGACCACGCCGTCCGACGTCGAACGCCTGTTTTGCGAAACCATCCCCGCCAAGACGCGCGGCTGGAAGAAACGCCGCATCCTGCTGTATCTGCACGGTGGCTTGAATTCAGAAACCGACTCGGCCAAGCGCATCATCGCCATGCGTGACGTCATGCTGGCAAATGAAATCTATCCGCTGCACATCATGTGGGAGAGCGATTTTCTTTCCAGTGTGGCCGACCTGTTCAAGGATCTGTTCACCCAGGCCGACAAACTCGCCGGCGGCGGATTCATGGACAACCTGACCGAAGCCAAAGACCGCGTGCTCGAACTTACGCTTGCACGGGCGGGATTCAGAATGTGGGGCGAAATGAAGGAAAACGCCCAACTGGCGACCGAACATGCCAACAACAAAGGGGCGATCCAGCTGGTTGCACAGTACGTCGAACTGGCCAAAAAGAAACTGGACAGCGCGGATAGATCCGGATGGGAACTGCACATCGTCGGGCATTCGGCGGGCAGCATCTTTGCAGCCCATGCGCTGCCCCTGTTGTCGAATCTGGGTATTCCGCTGAAAAGCGTGCAGTTTCTTGCCCCCGCCATTCGCATCGACACCTTCAAGCAACTTCTGCTGCCCAGCCTGGAATCGGGCCATACGCCGCTGCCGAGCCTGTATCTGCTTTCCGACAAACTCGAGCGCGACGACTGCGTGGGTCCCTATGCCAAATCCCTGCTCTATCTCGTGTCCAACGCCTTTGAAGGCTCGCGCGGTGTGCCCATACTGGGGATGCAGTCGTGTCTCGAGGCGGACAAAAAACTCGCCAAATTATTGAGTGGCAAGGTCGATGGCCGCCCGGCATGTGTGATTTCGGATGGCGATCCGATCGACCCGGCCAGGGAAAAAGCCTCCATCGCACAGGGCGCATCGGCCAGTCACAGCCATGGCGGCTTCGATAACGACCCCGTCACCATGAACTCAGTGCTGACCCGCGTTCTCGATGGCGTGCCGAAATGCCTGTTCACACCGCGCGACCTGAAATACTAATCCGATCTCAAACCAATCGTGCCCAGGAGACATCATGCCAGCCAATATTGCCGACCTGTTTGACAGCCTGCTGGTGTTAGCCGGCCTGGTGCTGGTGGCCAGCGGGCTGGTTATGTTCGTCCGCAGCAAAAACAGCACCGATCCCTCATCGGTCGAAGCGTTTGGCATCAAACTCAACGTTACCCATCCCTCATTGATTCTGGTGCTGGCCGGCGTGGGATTGATGCTGGCGCCACGCCTGCTGCCGGAACTGCCGGGCAAAGCGGCCAAACCGGAACCGGCCATCGTGTCCGAAGCCCCGCCACCCGCCCACCCATCGATTGCGTTGCCATCCCCCGCCACGCCTGAAAACCAGGCCATGGACAGCCCCGCCCCTGTAACCTCAGCGCCCGCAACCCCAATCACTCAACCTGGGCCGCGTCCAACCCGCTCCGCAGCCACGGCTAAACCGGCCGCAGATACACCTCGGCCTGCAGCCAAGCCCACCCAGGCGACCGCCTCAGTGCAAAAAACGGCATCTGTTCCGGTTAGCAAGCCTCAAACAGCCAGCAGTCCCCCTGCGCCTGCGCCCGCCATTCGCCCGCCCTCTACAGTCAAACCTGCCGCTGTCGTGGCATCCGTCCCGCCGCCTGTCGTCGAACCCAAGCACGCGCGCCCAGTCATCGCTTACGCAGTACTCGGCTTGCCAGGCAATCGCGACTTTTGGGAAGGGGAAACGCGAGCGACCTATACGCGCCGACTGCACGACAGCCTGCAACAAGCCGTGCGCGATGTGTTGCGTATGGACACCAAAGGACTGGACATGGGACCCGCCGCGTTCGACACCTGGTGGGATGAATCAAACCAGCAACCCCGCAGCCGGGAATTGTGTGCGGCAAGCAATGCCCCGCGGGCACTGATAGCCGCACGCGTAGACACACCCTTTGCCATCTCATCCGCCGAAAGTGCCTACTGGCCAGAATTCAAACTGCGCCTCTATATTTGTGGCAGCAATCGTGTCTACCGTCAGCAAAAAACCCTGTCGCCGCTGAATTCAGACACCTGGCCATTTGCCACCGAACTCAATAGCGAGATCGAACGATTCATGCGCACCTACCGGGGCGACTTGGCGGAATAACCCCGCATGCGCAACTTGAGCGCATCCCATTGGCAGCCCAATTGAAACCGGGGCTGCAACACTGGCGGCTGTGGGCATGGGCTGCATGGGTTTCACCGTGACTCATTCGCTGAATGAGCCGACCTCGACAAACTCCAGCGTATTGGCGTCCGGATCACGACAAAACAAGGCCGCGCGACCTGACTTGCTGACGCTGTATTGCACGCCAGCGGCATTGAGCCGGGCTTTCAGCGCATCGATATTCCTCACGCCCAAAGCGATGTGGTGGTCACGGCCACCGTGTTCCGGGCGTATCGAAGCGGCGTCTGGATTGGGCAAGCCCATCAGGTGCAGCTGCTGGCCTCCGCCGAGGTCGTACCATTCTCCGGGGTACGGCAGATCGGGGCGTTTTTCAAATCGCTGCAATCCCACGACCGTTTCATAGAAGGTCCTGGCGCGCCCCAGATCGGACACGAGTAATCCTGCGTGCAGCAGCGCGGTAATCTCAGACATGTTGCTTTTCCTTCAATTGATCGTCTTCCATGTGACCGGAAAACAGGCTGGCGGTGATGATCATGGCCGCGCCGATCCATTCCTGCAGGCCCATGCGTTCGTTGGACAGGAAGTAGGCGGCAACGGCGCCGACCACAAGTTCAAACAGGAAGATGACGATGGCCTGGTTGGCCGGCACGCGCGCCAGACCATATTGCACGGCGTAGGTCATGCTGCCGATGGCGAGTCCAACGCCGATCAGCAGCAGCCAGGTATAAATGCCCGCGGTTGCGGCAAAGTCGAGTTCGTCGGGTTTGAGCGCCAGACCGACCACGGTCAGGATCGCCACCCCCGCCCACACCGACACCACCTTGGCGCCTTCGGTCACGCCGCCCAGGTGACGGCTGATGACATTGCTCGCAGCAAACATCATCCCCGCTGACAGCGCCAACCATTCGGCGTCATTCGCGGGCAGCGGCCATTCGCCGGGTTGCCACAGCATCGCCAGCGCCCCCCCCGCGGCCAGCGTCATTACCGCCCAACCGGCGCGGTTGAGTTTTTCCTTCAGCAAGAAGCGCGAGAACAGCACGGTCCACAACGGCGACAGATAAAACAGCAGCAGCACGCGCACCACTTCGCCTTCCAGCACCGCCAGCACGTAGGCCAGGTTGGTCCAGCCCGCTGCCAGCCCCAGTGCTGCCAGCCACAACCAGTGACCGCGTGCATTGCGCAGCGCACGACCATGCAGCCATCCCAGCAGCAGCAACGGCACCGTATAGGTCATAAAGCTGGACGCGATGCCACCCACGCCTGCCTCGTTCAGCAGGCGATAGGGATACCAGACCAGTCCCCACA
>JBBQDI010000189.1:0-4102 GCA_038319505.1 Burkholderiales bacterium | reverse complement strand
GAGGAGTGCGTCCCATGCCATGTCGCCGTCGTCATGCCAACTCACATGGTTGCCCGCGCGTGGCGGTGGCACTCCCGCGCTGGCGAGCAGGCGAGCCAGCGGCGTATCAGCTTGAGTGGAGAGTGGGCGAGAAGCCGGTTGGGCGGAGGCGGCGAGTTTGCGCGTGCCTAGCGTGAGGTAGACCGGAACCGCCAGCCACGGGGCGCTGATCATGAAGATGATCCAGCCCAGCGTGGCGGCGGGCGACCGCCGCTGCCGCAGCAAATGGCCGATCAGCAGCGCGGTGAACAGCACCCCGGCGGCCAGCGAAACTTGCAGTAATGTAATGGGGCCCATGGATTCAGTATGGCTGGCCAGGCCAGGACTGTCAGCCCAGCGCGCTGGCGACCTGGTTGAGCGTCAGCGCCGGCATCATCAGGTTGAATTCTAACGACACTAACCCGTGCAGTAATACCAGGTGGCGCATCGCAGAATCCGCAATGCCGACGTCGGCGACTTGCGAGGTCATGCCGATGGCGGCGGAGAAATAGGCGATGTTCAAACAGGTTGGCTCGGTATTCCCGGTAAAAACCCGACCGTGAACGTTCTCCATTAATAGCGGCGCGCGCAGCGCAAAGCGACCGCGGTCTGGATCAGCAGCCAGGCGAGCGGATTAAAGCGGGTGTGAGGATAGGGCAGCAACAGTTTCATTGCGTTTTCCTGCTGTGTCGACGTGCGAAGAGGTGGAGCATGAGCGCCAGGATCACAACCGCCAGCATGCCCCAGTGTTCGACACGATGCAGGCCTGCCACGTGTTGGCTGAGCAGGGCGCCAAAGAAATAACCGGCACCGGCGACCAGGGGCGCCCACAGCAGGGCGGAGAGCAGGTTGAGCAACAAAAAGCGGTACCACGGAATGCGGCTCATGCCGACTGCGACCGGCAGGGCGGTGCGCAAACCCCAGGCAAAGCGCATGGCGAGAATGACTGTTTTCGGGTGCCGCTCGATCAGAAGCAATGAGCGGCGAACCTTGTTGCCAAGCCACGGGCGGCGTGCAATCAGGCGCGCGCCCTGACGGCGGCCGAGCATGAACCACACCTGATCGCCGATCACCGCGCCCAGCATGGCGACAGCGATCACTGCAGCGAAATCGAGATAGCCGCGATGCGCGGCGTATCCCGCCAGAAGCAATACGGTCTCGCCTTCCAGCAGGCTGCCGGCGAACACGGTGATCAGGCCATATTGCGCAATGAGGGTGGAGAGGTCCATTGATGCGATTGTAGCCTTGCCCGTGATGGTTCAAGTTCGCCGAATGGCAATGGAAACCGGGGGCACGGGTGTGAAGGCAGCCCATCGATGCCGCTGATGAATGTGTGTGAAGACGAACCGGACCGGGAACTGTTCTTCCGTTTTGGGGATCAATAGTTGCGCTTCAAACACGTTTGAAAGGACCCCGCTCATGAAATCTTCCACCCGAATCTGGACCGTCAGAATCCTCGCCGCCGCCGCGTTGTTCACGTTGGGCAACGTGACCCACGCCTGGCTTGCACCTCAGCCGCATGTCGGACTGCCAACGACCCCGGTGGCGTTGGGCGCGCCGGCACCGGTCCCGGCCGGGCTGCCTGACTTCACGCCGCTGGTCCGACAAAACGCTGCGGCCGTGGTCAATATCAGCGTCATCCGTGTGGCGCAAGCGGGCGCCATGTTGCGCGATGTGCCCGAGCCGTTTCAGCGTTTTTTCCAGCCACCGGCGGGCGCGGATCTTGAACAGACCGGGGTGGGTTCCGGCTTCGTTATTGAATCGGATGGCTACATCCTCACCAATGCGCACGTGGTGGAAGGTGCACGCGAAATCAATGTGAAATTTTCCGACAAGCGCGAACGCAGCGCGAAGGTGATCGGTGTCGACACCTTGTCCGATATTGCGTTGATCAAGGTCGATGCCAAGGATTTGCCGACGGTGAAAATTGGGCGTACCGATACCTTGCGCGTGGGGCAGTGGGTACTCGCGATCGGGTCGCCTTTCGGGTTTGAGCAGTCGGCCTCACAGGGAATCGTCAGCGCGTTGGGACGCAGCCTGCCGGGTGATGCTTATGTTCCCTTTGTGCAGACCGACGTGCCGATCAATCCTGGTAACTCGGGTGGCCCGCTGATCGATCTGGCAGGCCGTGTGGTCGGTGTCAACGCGCAGATATACAGCAGTAGCGGCGGCAATCAGGGGGTGGCGTTTGCCATCCCAGTTGATATGGCGATGCAGGTGGCAGCGCAGCTCAAGGCTGACGGCAAAGTGACGCGCGGATGGCTGGGGATCGGCATCCAGGAAGTCGACCAGGCGTTGGCTTCGTCGTTCAAGCTTGACCAACCCACTGGCGCACTGGTGGCTTCGGTCGCGCCAGGCAGTCCGGCAGCGGCGGCCGGCATCCGGCCGGGCGATGTGATCCGCAGCTACGATGGCAAGGCCATCGTCGAGGCGGGCGATCTGCCACCCGATGTGGCGGTGACGCCGCCCGGACACGATGCGGCGATTACGGTGTGGCGCAACGGTCGGTCACTCGGTGTGAGAGTGACAATTGCCCGTCTGCCCGACCAAGTGACCAGAAGAGGCTAGCGCGCCAGGTCTGGCAGCAAGCGTTTTGTTTAAAGAAACTTGATGCGGCTGCGCAGATCGTCGATTTCTGTCACCACATCTATTGGCGTACTGCCATCCTCGGCCGTGCCGACGAGCACGCCTTTGCCAGACACGGGAATGATCGTGTCGATCTGGAAGCGCCCGGTGGTGCCGCGCAAAAAGCAATCTTCGTCGAAATAGAGACGGTCACCTGCCGTTCCGACAGCATCGGATTCAAGCGTGTCGTATCCGACCAGCCGGCCGATGTCATTGCGGTCGTTGATGTCGACGGGGTCGATGGACCGGATTTCGGGGTTGATCAAAATGGCTTTCATGTCCGGTCCTCATCATGCATGCGTTCAATTCAAACGCCCACCCATAAAGGGGCGGGCAGAGGCGCCCGATCAGCCGAGATCAAAGCGATCCAGGTTCATCACCTTGTTCCATGCTGCCACAAAGTCATGGACGAATTTCTCCTGCGCATCCGAACTGGCATAGGCTTCAGCCAGCGCCCGCAACTGGGCGTTCGAACCGAATACCAGGTCGACGCGGGTGCCGGTCCATTTGACTTTACCCGTTGCCCGATCAGTTCCCTCGAACACATCTTCCTCCTTCGAGACCGGCTTCCACGTCGTACCCATGTCGAGCAGATTGACGAAGAAGTCGTTGGTGAGTGCCCCCGGCTGTTTGGTGAAGACACCATGCTGGGACTGTCCGAAGTTGGCATTTAGCGCACGCATGCCACCTACCAGTACCGTCATCTCAGGCGCGGTGAGGGTCAGCAACTGCGCCTTGTCGAGCAGCAGCTCTTCGGCAGAGACGGAATATTTGCCCTTCTGGTAGTTGAGGAAGCCGTCGGCGATCGGTTCGAGTACGGCGAAGGCGTCCACGTCGGTCTGTTCCTGCGAAGCATCCATGCGGCCCGGCGTGAACGGCACCTTTACGTCATGCCCCGCTTGCTTGGCCGCCGCTTCGACACCGGCGCAGCCGGCCAGCACGATCAGATCGGCCATCGAGACCGTCTTGCCGCCCGTGTTGAACTCACGCTGGATGCCTTCGAGTTTGCCGAGCACCTTTTCGAGTTGCTTTGGCTGGCTTGCTTCCCAGTTCTTATGCGGTGCCAGACGAATACGCCCACCATTCGCACCACCACGCTTGTCGGAGCCGCGGAACGTCGACGCCGAGGCCCAGGCGGTCGAGACCAGTTCCGACACACTCATTCCGGACGCCAGTACTTTGGCCTTGAGGGCGGCGACATCCGCGTTGTTCACCAGTTCATGGTCAACGGCAGGGATGGGGTCTTGCCAGATCAGATCTTCCTTAGGGACTTCGGCGCCGAGATAGCGCGATTTGGGGCCCATATCGCGGTGGGTCAGCTTGAACCACGCTCGGGCGAAGGCGTCAGCGAATGCTTCCGGATCCTTGTGGAAGCGCCGTGCGATCGGCTCATAGATTGGGTCCATGCGCATCGCCATGTCCGCTTCGGTCATGATGATGCGCATGGACCCAATCTATG
>JBBQDI010000188.1:0-4112 GCA_038319505.1 Burkholderiales bacterium | reverse complement strand
CCGCTGATGCTGTCAACGCTGTCATTGTTTCTGCTAAGTGTGGCGGTGTTCAAGAAACGGGGTATACAGGGCCGTTTCACCCCGGAGAAAACCGGTATCAAACGCGACCTCGATTTCTTTTTGATGGCATTCACACTGGCCTTCGTTGCCATGTTCATCCCGCACGGCGAAGGCTGGGTGCGAGTTGGCATTGCCTTCATCATGGTCATGATCTACTTCATCTACGTGATGCTGACCCTGCGCGCGTCGGCCAAACTGGTGGAAGACGGCCACGCCACCGAGGCCGGCTCGCCCATGATGCTGACCCGCTTGGGCCTGCCGCAGAACCTCTTCTTCATCATCGTGCAGCTGGCGCTCGGCCTGGGCCTGCTGGTTGCCGGCGCCAAGGGCTTCATCCACGGCGTCGAAGCCGCCGCGCCCATCATCGGCATCTCCGCCCTGCTGCTGTCCTTGATGATCATCCCGATCGCGACCGAGTTGCCGGAAAAAGTGAATTCGATCCTGTGGGTGCGCAAGCACAAGGACACCCTGGCGTTCGGCAACATCACCGGCGCCATGGTGTTCCAGGGCACCCTGCTGCCCGCCATCGGCATTTCGCTGACCCCGTGGGCGCCGCAAAAGGAAGTGTTGCTGGGCGTGCTGGTCACATTGGTTGCGGCATTCTGGCTGCGCTGGGCGGCGTTGAATGGTGGGCTGCGGGTGTGGCACCTGATTGTCAACGGCGCCCTGTACGTAACTTATCTGACAGCGGTGCTGGTGTAAGCGGCGGGCAATTAAATACGGCGGGTAAACCCGCCGTATTTAATGGTCGAAGCCAGAGATTTTCAATCTATGCACGAGAGCAGAGCAAGGTGCATAGGCGTTGCGATGTTGTGTTCTGGCGATTGGGTTATTTTGATTGCTTATCAGTGTAGTTTTGCATGACTTGACCCTGCGCCCTGCACCTTATTTTCTCCCCTTAATAAATAGTGATGCAATTGATCGTTTCCAGATACTTCTTTCAGAAAATGGATGCGCATAAACATCCACAGATAGCTGTAATTCGGGTGGGTATTGATTGCTGGCCTGGGTAATCGCCGCCAACAGTTCGTTGATAAGCTTGCGGTCTGATATGCCATATATAAAAATCTCTACTCCAGATCTGGCACTAGCTTGTACGACATTTCGCCGGTGGCAGTCACGTTCATCAAAGCAAATTTTGTGAGCAATAAGTATTGGGATAATTGCCGACCCAACGATTTCATGCCTGACACCACCATCTTTCTCAGCATATCCAGCTTTACTGCTCAATGGGATGAGTAGCAAAATGACCACTAAAATTTTCAGAATGAGAATAAATGGGGGCAGATTCCCTTTTTCTCTAACGCCATAGCCGTCAGATAACCTGTCGTCACCCGCGTCTACTTCACGCCAAGTCGCTATGTATGCCCGCATCATTTCCCCTGTTCATTTATTGTCCCCAAAAGTCGGCGCTTGAGGTTCCGGGACTGTGCCGGGCCATCGTTAGGTTTGTCTATACAACTTTAGTTGTATGCGGACACATGCTATTGATCTGACGGGCTGTTGGACTGCACAGAGGGCTCACGCCGAAACGGCCCCTCCATCTCATCCATGTAATGCCCGATCGCATCGGTTTCCCGTTCCAGGAACTTATCAACCGCATTCCGAAATTCCTCATTTTCCAGCCAGTGCCAGGAATGCGTGGCGGTGGGGACGAGGCCGCGGGCGAGTTTGTGTTCGCCCTGCGCGCCGCCTTCGAACACCTGCAGGCCATGGGCAATCGCGTATTCGATGCCTTGCTGGTAGCAGGTTTCAAAGTGCAAGCCGGGCACATATTCGAGCGTGCCCCAATGGCGGCCGTATAGCCGCTGGCTGTCCTTGATGCAGAACGAGCAGGCGATGGGCATGCCGTTTCGGTCGGCGATGATGAGCACGACGTTGTCCGGCAGGTTGGCGCGCAGGTCGGCGAAAAAGGCACGGTTCAGATGCGGGTCGCTGCGGTGGCGGGCGTAGGTGTCGGCGTAGCAGCGCATGAAGTGGTCCCAGTCTTCATCGGTGCTGTCGCGGCCTTCGACCCAGCGGAAGGTGACGCCGAGCTTGTTCAGCTTTTTCCGTTCCTGATGGATTTTCTTGCGTTTGTCGTGCTTCATCGCCGCGAGAAAGTCTTCGAAGTCGGTGTAACCCGCGTTCTGCCAGTGGAACTGGAAGGCGCTGCGATGCATGAGTTTCGTCGCCTGGAGCGCGGCATGGTCCGGCTCGGTGGGGAACAGGATGTGGAAGGATGAAAACCCCAGATCCTGCGTCAGCTTGAGCGCGGCCTGGATAAGCGTGGCACGGTCGGCATCGTTTTTGGCCAGCAGGCGCGGGCCAGGCACGGGCGAGAAGGGCACGCTGCACACCAGCTTGGGGTAGTAGTTCAGCCCATGGCGACGGTAGGCGTCGGCCCAGGCCCAGTCGAATACGAATTCACCCCAGGAATGGTGTTTGACGTACAGCGGCATCGCGGCTTCGAGTTGGCCATGGCGGAACAGGGCCAGGTGCACCGGCTCCCAGCCGATGTCAGGCCCGACGCAGCCGGTGGTCTCCAGCGCATGCAAAAAGGCATGCTGGACAAAGGGCGAATCGCCGGCCAAAGCATCCCAGGCTGCCGGATCTAGGTCGGCCATGCGCTGAATCACACGAATCACGGTGTCTGCGGCTTCCGCATCGGCGGGCTTTGCTTCAAAATGCGCGTTTTGGTTAGCGTCCATCAAACATGAACCTGCACGAGTATCAGGCCAAACAACTATTGCGAGCGGGCAACATTACCACGCCACGCGGCATCGCTGCGTCGAGTGCGGATGCAGCCGTGGCAGCCGCCACCGAACTGGGCGGAGCGGCCTGGGTAGTGAAGGCGCAAATCCACGCCGGCGGGCGCGGCAAGGTGGGTGGCGTCAAGGTCGTTAAAAGCATCGACGAGGTTCGCACGATGGCAGCGGCCCTGCTGGGCAAGCAACTGGTGACCAACCAGAATGCCCCCGACGGCCAGCGGGTGAGTCAGGTGCTGGTGGAAGAAACGCTGCCGATTGCGCGCGAGTTGTATGTGTCATTGCTGGTGGACCGTGAAACCGAACGTATCGCCATCGTGGCGTCTGCTTCTGGCGGCATGGATATCGAGGAAGTCGCCCACGCCACGCCGGAAAAAGTGCTGACCGAAATCTGCGACCCTTTGCTGGGCGTACAGGAATTCCAGTGTCGCGCGCTGGCGTTCGCATTGGAATTAAAGGGCGAGGCCTACAAGGATTTCTGCCGGCTGCTGCCTGCTTTGTATCGTGTGTTCATCGCCAACGATTTGAGCCTGCTCGAAATCAATCCTTTGATCGTTACGACCGACAACCGCGTGCTGCCGCTCGACTGCAAGATGAGCGTGGACGACAACGCGCTGTATCGCCGCAAGGCCCTGAGTGAGCTGCGTGACGACAGCCAGATCGACGCCAAGGAAGCGGCAGCCAACGAAGCCAACGTGAACTACGTTGCGCTGACCGGCAACATCGGTTGCATGGTCAACGGCGCTGGCCTGGCGATGGCGACGATGGACCTGATTCAACTGGAAGGCGGCACGCCGGCCAACTTTCTCGACGTCGGCGGTGGCGCCACCCCGGAAACCGTGGCGCAGGGCTTCAAGATCATCCTGCTCGACCCCAACGTGCGCGCGCTGCTGATCAACATTTTTGGCGGCATCGTGCGCTGCGACGTGATCGCCGAGGGCATCATCCAGGCGGTTAAGGACGTTGGCGTGCAGGTGCCGGTCATCGTACGGCTGGAAGGCACCAATGCCGAACAGGGCCGCACGCTGTTGGCTGAATCGGGGCTGGCGATTCTGGCGGCGAACAGTCTCACCCATGCGGCCAAACTGGCTGTGGAGAAGGCAGCATGAGTATCCTCGTCAATAAAGATACCAAAGTCATTTGTCAGGGCTTCACCGGCAAGCAGGGCAGCTTCCATTCCGAGCAGGCGATTGCCTACGGCACGCAAATGGTCGGTGGCGTCACGCCGGGCAAGGGCGGGCAAACGCATTTGGGCTTGCCGGTATTCAACACCGTGCGCGACGCGGTGCGGCAGACCGGGGCCCA
>JBBQDI010000187.1:0-4161 GCA_038319505.1 Burkholderiales bacterium | reverse complement strand
CCACCCACCCGAATGATGGTTTCACGCAGGCGTTCGACATCCGAATAGGGCCCCGACACGCGTAGCGGAATCGACAACCTGTCGTTTTCCACCCGGCCATTGGCCACCACGCCGTTCTGCGCCTCGACCGCCTGCATGATTTGCAGGGGCGTGAGGTTCAGCCTGGCCAGCTTGAGCGCAGGCACCTCGATGTATATTTTTTCCGGGACGATGCCGAACAGTTCGACCTTGCCGACGTTGGGCAGGCGCCGCACTTCGCGCTGTGCGTCTTCGGCAATGCGCCGCAAATCGGCGCGGCTGAACCCTTCGCCGGTGAACGCGTAAATTGAGCCGAAGGTGTCGCCGAATTCATCATTGAAAATCGGACCCTGCACGCCGGCGGGCAGTTGCGCTTTAAGGTCGCCGATTTTCTTGCGGACCTGATACCAGACCTCCGCCACGTCAGCGCCGCGCACAGTCTCTTTGATGTTGACGAACAGCGCGGTTTCGCCGGGTTTGGCGTAACTCTGCACAAAATCGAGTTCGGGTATTTCCTGCAGTTTTTTCTCGATGCGTTCAGTGAGTTGCTCCGACACTTCCTGTGCCGTCGCCCCCGGCCAGGTAGCCTGAATCAGCATGATCTTGAAGGTGAATGGCGGATCCTCGGCCTGCCCCAACTGAAGATAGGAGCGCACGCCCACCAGCAGGATCAGCACGATAAAGAAACGCACCAGCGCTGGATGCTCGATCGCCCAGCGTGACAGGTTGCCGCGCCCGGGTTTAAAAGGAGGCGCTGGCGGCGGCGTTGCGCTCATGGCTGTTCAGGCAATACCAGCCGCACGTGCTGACCTGGCGCAATCTTGTGCACGCCTGCGGTCACCACCAATTCACCGGCCGCAAGCCCCGACACCACAGCAACACGATCGCCACTCAATGCGCCAGGCTGTATGCTGCGCGCCGCTACTTTTTGGGTTTGACGATCCACCACCCACACTTGCGGCTGGCCATTGATTTTGAACAGGGCGGTCTGCGCCACCGACAATTCGGATGTCGTCTCGCTGCCGACGTCGACCGTTGCGGTCATGCCCAGATTCACCCGCGCATCCGGCTTTAAAATACTCACACGCGCGCTGTATGTTCGGCTGGTGGCATCGGCCATGGGCGACAATTCCCGCAGACGGCCGACATACTTGACGTCCGGCGCCGACCACACATGAATATTCAGACTCTGTGCTGTCCGCAGCGCATCGAGCGCATTTTCCGGCACATCGATGCGCACCTCCCATTCGCCCGTACGCGCCAGTTGCACCACCGGCTGCCCGGCTGCCACCACCTGTCCCGCCTCGAATGAAATCGCCGTCACCACGCCCGCGTGTGGGGCGGTCAGACGCGTATATGCCTGCTGGTTACCCTGGCGGGTCGCTTCAGCGTGCAACTGCCGAACCCGTGCCCGCGCTGCCTCGGAGGATGTCCGGCGGCGATCGAGCTCGGCCTGGGAGATGAAGTTCTGCGCGCGCAGTTCGGTAAAGCGCTGAAAATCCTGTTGCGCCAGTCTGGATTCAGCCTCTGAGGCGGCGAGCTGGGCTTGCACCGCCGTCACCGCAAGCGCGTAATCCTGCGGATCCAGCGTAGCGATGACCTGGCCGGCCTTGACGTGTGAACCCACCTCCACCTTGCGGGCCAGCACCCGGCCCGCCACGCGAAACGAAAGTTCCGTTTCATAGCGAGCACGCACTTCGCCGGCATAACGCGTATTCCCATGTGCCGCCAGCATGCCCACCTGTTCGGCCCGGACGGGGCGAATGTCCGCGGGTGGCGTGGGCGGGACATCGCGGCCACAACCGGTCAACACCGCCATCAAAGCAGACAGGATCAAAAGGGATTTCATCGACGAATTATCGCCTATCCCTTCACCTCCTCCACCCTTTTTAGATTGATGCGTTGACCGATCAAAAGATACTGAACTCGATATTGGGCATTTTTGCCACGCAATCCGGGGGCAGATACCCATTTTGGGTGCCTTTTACACGCGGCTACACACTGGAAAGTGCAGATCGCTGCCACACGGGGTTATCATGCGGGGTTACGTACACACCGCAACCAGACTCTTGGGAGTCATGCCAAGCCTGCCTTTCGCCCATGCTTGGCATCGCGCACGATAAACCGTTTTAGATACATGGAGTCCCCCGATGCCAACCTCATCCAAACCCATCACTGAAGCTGCATTGCTGAAAATGCCGGCATCGGCATACATGAACGCGGCCCAGCTTGCCTTTTTTCGCGCCCGTCTCGAAACCCTGCGCGACGAGATGCTCAGCAACGCTGCAGACACGGGCGCAAGCTTGAAAGAGAACGAAAACTTTGCCGATCCCAACGATCGCGCCACGGTCGAAGAAGAACACATGCTGGAACAGCGTGTACGCGACCGCGAGCGCAAGCTGCTGAAAAAAATCCACACCGCCATCTCCCGCATCGACAGCGGCGAATACGGCTGGTGTCTCGAAACCGGCGAACCCATCGGTTTGGCTCGACTGCTGGCGCGTCCCACCGCCGAATACTCGATTGAGGCACAGGAACGCCACGAAAAGCTCGAAAAGCTGCATGGCTGAGCTTCGCAGATTTCACCCGTTATGGATGCGCCACACGGGAATCCCGATCCTCCACGTGCAGTAACGCGTGAAGAATTGAGTATCGCAAAGGACGCCAACGTGCCGGTGGCGTCAAATACCCCGCTTCCAGTCACTCTGCTCACCGGTTTTCTGGGCAGCGGCAAAACCACGGTGTTGAATCATCTGGTGCGCAGCCTGCCGCGCACGGCCATCCTGATCAACGAGTTCGGCGAAGTCGCACTCGACCACCAACTCCTCCAAAAAATGGAAGGCCCGATGGCGCTGCTCTCGGGCGGATGCGTCTGCTGCACCATCTCGGGCAGCCTGTCGCCGACGCTGAAGAATCTGTGGATGGCACGACAAAAGGGCGACATCCCCGCGTTTGAACGCGCCATCATTGAAACCACGGGCATCGCCGACCCGGCGCCTGTGCTCGACAACCTGCTGCACGACAACTGGGTGCGCGCACGCTATCGCATCGATGGCGTAGTGACCACGGTCGACGCCGTGTTTGGCATGGGCCAACTGGACGAACACTTCGAGGCGGTGAAACAAGTGGCAGTGGCCGACCTGCTGCTGCTGACCAAGACCGATCTCGCCACCGCCGATGCGGTCATGGCCCTGCGCGAACGGCTCGCCACGCTGAATCCGGCGGCCGATATCGTCGCGGTCACGAACGGCGAGCTCGATCCGGCCCTGATCCAGAACCTGGGTCTGTGGAATGCCGAGACCCAATCGCTAGAAGGCGCGCGCTGGCTGAAACATCCGCGCTACCAGCCAGCCAGTGCCGGCCTGCCGGGCGGCAAGCCCAGGACCCAATCCCATGACGCACGCATTCAGGCCTTTTCGTTGGTACTCGACACGCCACTCGATCGCTACGGCCTGTTTTCCGCGCTCACCATGCTCACCTCGTTTCGCGCCGAAAACCTGTTGCGTTTCAAGGCCATCGTGAATCTAGAGGGCGAGAACCAGCCAGTCGTGCTGCACGGCGTGCAGCACGTGCTGTATCCCGAAGCCCGGCTCGATACCTGGCCAGACGACGATCACCGCAGTCGCTTCGTGTTCATCGTGCGCGACCTCGAACCCGAGTTTATCGCCAAGCTGCTGGCCGATTTTTCGGGTGCGGCACGCAGCCATGCCGAGGTGCGCACATGAACCGCGCGCAAAAAATCCTCATCGGAGCCATTCGCGCATACCAGCTGGCGCTCTCACCCTGGCTGGGCCGACAGTGCCGCTACCTGCCGACCTGTTCGGAATACGGCAAGGAAGCCATCGAAAAACACGGCGCACTCAAAGGCGGCTGGCTGGCTGCAAAACGCATCGGTCGTTGCCGTCCAGGCTGCGCCCACGGCTACGATCCGGTTCCGCCGGTCAAGCCACCCCAATAGTAGAATGCCGTGATGCTGTCGCGCCGCCTTTTTCCCTGGCTATTCGTCCTGTCCCTGCTATTCGGCCAGGCGGCGGCTTTCGCGCATGGGCTGACCCATCTGCGCACGCACGATTCGGCAGCACCCGACAAGGTCTGCGAAGTCTGTGTCGCGCAAGCCCAACTCGGCTCGGCCGCGCCTCCCAG
>JBBQDI010000186.1:0-4202 GCA_038319505.1 Burkholderiales bacterium | reverse complement strand
CTGCTTTCAGTATCAGGATAGCAAGCGCCTGTTTAAAGGGTAGGCAAAACTGAAATGGGATGCCTGTATTGGCAATGAAATCCTTGGGGGCATTGGGTCATGGATCGAAGATGGCAGCGATGTCGGCGTTGTTTGAGGGTAGGGTGGATGTGCCATGTTCCTTGATTCATCAAGAACAGGGGTGTGCCGCAGCATGTCATTCGCAGATGGTTTGTGTGGAGGCGTTTCCACGAGGTGACTCGCTGACGTCGTTGCCATCACAGGCTTGTGTCAGCCTGTGATGTTCGGGTCAATGCGGGTTGCCGCTGGCGCCATTTCGGGCAGCTTGAGTTCAAAGCGCGTGCTTGTGTCCGAGAACGCCCGGATTTCCCCGCCGTGTGCCTGGACAATGGACTGCGTGATGGCCAGCCCCAGCCCAGCCCCTTCGCTGGTGCGCTTGCGTGACGGGTCAACGCGGTAGAAACGAACAAAAATGCGCGGAATATGCTCCGCTGGAATAGGCTCGCCCGGATTTCCCACGGTGATCGACACGAAGCTGTCGTTGGCGTGCGCAATGTTGACCGATACCGTTCCGCCTCGAGGCGTATGGCGGATCGCGTTGGAGAGGAGATTGCTCAGCGCTCGGCGCAGCATGAGGCGGTCACCTGAAACCTGTCCTGTGCCATAGGCGGCAAGCGCAATCCCCTGATCTTCCGCCAGCGCTTCGTAGAACGTGAACAGATCCTGAATTTCTGCCGCCAGATCGACAGACTCTCGGGAGGGGATGATCAGGCCATTGTCGGCCTTCGCCAGAAAAAGCATATCGGCGATCATGGTCGCCAGCCGCTGATACTCCTCCAGATTCGAGTAGAGAATCTCCCGATATTCTTCCGCGTTGCGCGCCTTTGAGAGCGCAACTTGCGTCTGTGTCATGAGGTTGCTTATGGGGGTGCGCAGCTCATGGGCGATATCGGATGAAAAATCCGATAGCCGCCGAAATGAGTCCTCCAGCCGGGCCAACATGCCGTTGAAAGAATGCGCGAGATCGTTCAGTTCGACAGGGACGGACTCGATGGGTAGACGTGCGTTCAGGTGTTCGGCGGACATGTCCCGGGCAAGTTGGACGATGTCCCGCAGCGGCGCGAGGCCCCGGTGCGCCATGAACCAGGTCAGCAAGATGGTCAGCGCAATGCCGGCGATCACGGCGATCCAGATCGTATGCTGGATCGAGTGGGTGAAGGTCTGGTGCTCACTGATGTTCACAGCAAGCGCAACACGGTATGGGATACCGTTGGGAATGGCGGACGCCATTTCAACCGTGACACCGTGATAGCTGCTATCGGCAACGTCCCAGGAGCGGAGGAGTGAGCGCACGATTTCTGTGCCGTCCAGGGGATTGTCCAACACCGCTGGCGGAAAATGAGCGTCACCCGTCGCGAGAATAGACGTGCCATTGACCAGGGATACGTTGACCGAAAGCGTGTGATGGCCCACCAGGGCTTCGTCGAGTCGATAGGGAAGCCGGGCTAGCGCAGCATCGTTGCGGGTTTCGCCGATGATGTTTCCGATCAACTCCAGCTTGCCCTGGAGTTCGGCAGCGTCGAGATCCTTGAAGTGGCGATCGACAGCCCAGCCGACGAAACTGCCGATGACTATCATGATCACGGTCGATGCGACAGCGAACAACGTCGTAATGCGAATCGTGATGGAAAGTTGTCGCTTCATTGACCGCTGACCTCCAGCACGTAACCCATGCCACGCACGGTGTGGATGAGCTTGATTTCATGCTCATTATCGATCTTGAGCCGCAGCCGGCGTACAGCCACATCGATGACGTTGGTATCGGAATCGAAGTTCATGTCCCAGACCTGGGAGGCGATCAGACTGCGCGGCAGCACTTCGCCCTGCCGGCGCAGAAACAATTCCAGCAGGGCAAACTCCTTGGCCGTGAGTTCGATCTTGTGGCCCGCGCGCATCGCGCGTCTTCGTAGCAGATCCAGTTCCAGATCGGCGGCCTTGAGCACGGTGGATTCAAGACTGGCATGCCCCCGACGAACCAGGCTGCGTACCCGGGCCAGCAGTTCTGCGAAGGCAAAGGGTTTCACAAGGTAATCGTCGGCCCCCAGTTCCAGGCCCTTGACCCGGTCTTCCACCTGGTCGCGCGCCGTCAGAAACAGCACCGGCATCTCGATTCCGCCTCGGCGCACGCCTTCCAGAACCTGCCAGCCATTGAGGCCGGGCAGCATCACATCCAGGATCATCAGATCGTAGTGACCTGCCTTGGCAAGTTCCAGTCCCTCCCATCCATCACGAGCCAGATCCGTGACGAATCCTGCCTCGGTGAGGCCCTGTTTCAGGTAATCGCCCGTCTTGGGCTCGTCTTCGACGATCAGTATTTTCATGGTGGGAACGTCAGGGTGAATGCAAGCATCCTGCCACAGCTCGCACCTGATGGCGGCGCGCATGACAGATTTGTAATCAACCTGTCAGATTCATGTTGGGCCTGTGCTTGCAAGATGCCGTCATCGCTACGGTGGCCCGGCAGCAACTGCCAAGGCACCCAATCACCCCATACAAACCGGCTCCTGCAACGGGCGGGATAGGCTCAATCTATCCTCAAACTGGAGCCAGACATCATTTCAGTCAGGAGAACCGTCCCACATGATGAAACCTTATCCCTCACTTCATTTATCGGCGCCGGATTTGCCGCGTCGCCGATTTGTTCAGGGACTCGTGGCGGGTGGCGTTCTGCTGGGCCTGTCGTCGGTCGCCAAACCTGGCTGGGCGGGTGCTGCAGAGCGGGCCGGCAGCAGCGCGCCGGTGCTCACCGGCACCGAGTTCGATCTGGTCGTCGCCGAGTCGCCGGTCAATTTCACCGGGAATCCACGCATGGCCACCACCATCAATGGATCGATCCCGGCGCCGACGCTGCGCATGCGTCAGGGCGATACGGTCACGATACGCGTAACCAACAAACTGCGTGTGTCCACTTCCGTTCACTGGCACGGCATCATCCTGCCGTATCAGATGGACGGTGTGCCGGGGATCAGCTACAAGGGTATCGCCCCTGGGGAAACCTTCACCTACCGTTTCAAGGTGGGGCAAAGCGGCACCTACTGGTACCACTCGCATTCGGGCTTTCAGGAACAGACCGGCATGTACGGCGCCATCGTCGTTGAACCGGCGGCTGGCGAGACCATCCGCGCCGATCGCGACTATGTGGTGCAGTTGTCCGACTGGACCGACGAAGATCCGATGCGGGTGTTTGCCAAACTCAAGATGCAGAGCGACTACTACAACTTCAACGAACCGACCGCTCCGGATTTCTTCCGTGATGTCTCGCGCAACGGATTCAGAGCTGCGCTCGACAACCGCAAGATGTGGAACGAGATGCGCATGAGCCCCACCGATCTGGCGGACATTTCGGCCTACACCTACACCTTTCTGATGAACGGCAACGCACCGGACGGAAACTGGACCGGGGTGTTCCGGCCGGGCGAGCGCGTGCGCTTGCGTTTTGTCAGCAGCGGCACCCAGAGCTTTTTTGATGTACGGATACCGGGCCTGAAAATGACGGTGGTTCAAACCGACGGACAGGATGTCGAGCCGGTGACGGTGGACGAATTCCGCTGCGGTCCGGGTGAAACTTATGACGTGATCGTTGAACCCAGGGACGACGCCTACACGATCTTTGCCCAGTCCATGGATCGCACCGGATTTGCACGTGGCACGCTGGCCGTGCGCGAAGGACTCTCCGCACCCGTGCCGGCACTCGACAAAGTCGAGTGGCTGAGCATGGCCGACATGATGGGTGCGATGGGTGGCGGCATGGGGGGCATGAGCCATGGCGGGATGGCCATGGACCACAGCAAGCATGTCATGCCGGAGATGCAGGGAATGCCGGAGATGCAGGGTATGCAGGGTATGCAGGGTATGCCGAAGGAAGGTGGGATGGCCGTGCCGAGCAGCAAAGTACGCCACGCAAAAACCGAATATGGCCCCAGCACCGACATGCGGGTGGATATGCCGCGCATGAATCTGGATGACCCCGGCATCGGTCTGCGCAATAACGGTCGGCGCGTTCTGACGCTGGCCGATCTGCACACGATCGGCGGCCCGCTCGATGCCCGTGGCGCCGAGCGTGAAATCGAACTGCACTTGACCGGCAACATGGAGCGCTACACCTGGTCGCTCGATGGTCTCGAATTCGGACAATCCACCCC
>JBBQDI010000185.1:0-4207 GCA_038319505.1 Burkholderiales bacterium | reverse complement strand
GTTGGTCGGCCAGCTGCTGCAGGGCGGGCGTTTCGTCCGCCGCGGGTGTAAAGGCCTCGCCGTTGATGAAAAAGCGTCCTCCAGCAAACAGCAGTCGCGATTTGGGGTTGAGCGCCACGCCGGTTTTATTAGCCTGCTTATTGAAGACAGTGCGACTGAACGACGCATCCGGCGCATTGAAAAAGACATTCGGCTTGGGTTCGGACAAATAACGACCGGCAAACTCGGCGATGTCGCGTCGGGTCCATTTGATCCGGGCAATCATGGCTTCGATTTGTGTCAGCATGGCCCGGCTGATTTCGCCGGGATGGGTTTGCAGGCGCAAATCGGGGTCGGCGTAGCGACCTTCCAGGCGAAGTGTGTCCTGCAGATGCATCAGAAAGCCATGCGCCAACTCCTCGGTCGTGGGGGCACGAAAACCGATCGAATAGGTCATGCAGGCGTCCTCGGCCACCCCGTAATGGGCAACATGCGGCGGCAGATAGAGCATGTCGCCGGGGCCGAGCACCCACTCGGCTTCAGCCTTGAATTGACGCAATATTCTCAGCGGCGCATCGTCCAGCAGATCCAGATCGGTTTGCGTGCTGATCTGCCAGCGGCGGTGGCCCTGGCCTTGCAAAAGAAAGACGTCGTACGAATCGAAATGCGGGCCCACACTGCCGCCGGGCACGGCGTAGCTCACCATCAGGTCGTCCAGGCGTGCGTGTGGAATGAAGTTGAACTGTGCCAGCAGGGCGTCCGCTTCGGGCAAAATATGGTTGAGCGATTGCACCAGCAGCGACCATTCGGTTTTGGGAAGGCGCTTGAAATCGTTTTTGCTGAAAGGGCCGTGGTCGAGTTGCCAGTAGTCGCCACTGCCTTGGACGAGCCGTGATTCCACATCCTCGCGGCAGGCCAATTGCTGCATCTCATTGGCTGACAGCAGGGTGTCAAAGCCCGGCACGGCATCACGGATCAAAAGCGGGTGCTTGTGCCAGTGGTCGCGCAAGAATCGGGAGGGGCTCATGCCGCCGAGCAGGGTCTTCATCATAAAATTATTATAGCGATGCAAACGAACTTGCCCTGTTAAAATATTGCCGAAAACACGTTGCGGAGTCACGAATGTTAAAGGCTGGAGACCGCGCGCCGGATTTTTCAAATCCTGACGCGGATATGAACATCATCAAGTTGTCCCAGTTTCGGGGCAAAACGCTTGTGCTGTATTTTTATGTGCGCGATGACACGCCGGGCTGTACCACTGAGGCGATCGAGTTTTCCGACCTGGAAAATGAATTCAACAAGCTGGGCGCCCAGGTTCTGGGGGCGTCGCGCGATGATTGCCTCAAGCATGAGGGATTTCGCGACAAGCACGGTATCAGCGTGCGGCTCCTGGCTGACCCGGAACAAAAGACTTGCGCTGCTTATGGAGTACTGCAGGACAGGGAAGTGGATGGCGTCATGCGTAAAGGCGTAGTGCGCTCCACTTTCATCATTGACAAACAGGGCGTCATTCGTCACGCACTGTACGGCGTTTCCAGCCGCGGTCACGCGGCGGAAGTGCTTCAACTGGTAAAGGAACTCAATTGAATATCAGCAAAGACACCGTCGTCACCATCACCTACATCGTCAAGGACATGGAGGGCAATTTGCTGGAAGAGAGCGACGAGCCGGTCAGCTATCTGCATGGCGGCTATGACAATATCTTCCCGATGGTGGAGGCGGCGCTGGAAGGCAAGGCGGTGGGTGATGGCATCGAACTGAAATTGCAGCCCGCCGATGCCTTTGGCGAGCTCGATGAAGACCTGGTTCGGCTGGAGCCGCGTGATGGATTTCCCGCTGACATGGAAGTGGGCATGCAGTTTGTCGGTTCACCCGTCGACGGCAGCGAGGAATTGCTCTACACCGTAACCAGCATCGTGGAGGACAAGGTGGTGGTTGACGGCAATCACCCCTATGCCGGCCAGGCCGTGCATTTTCAGTGCACGGTCGCTGATGTGCGTGCTGCAACGGCGGACGAAGTCACTCACCGTCATGCGCATGGCGCGCATGGCCACCACCACTGATCTGAATGACGTTGAACTGCGCGTTAAACTGTGCCGGGCTGTTAACATGCTCGGCTAACCCGTTTTCTATGACTCTCAAATGAAAACCACCTTCCTCGACTTTGAGCAGCCGATCGCTGAACTCGAAGCCAAGATCGAAGAATTGCGCTTTGTGCAGGACGACTCCGCATTGGATATTTCGGAGGAAATCCGCCGCCTGCAAAAAAAGAGCCAGACCCTGACCCGGGATGTCTACGCCAAGCTGAATGCCTGGCAGGTGTCGCAGGTGGCGCGCCACCCGCAGCGGCCCTATACGCTCGACTACGTGCAGGGACTGTTCACTGATTTTTCCGAGTTGCGCGGTGATCGTGCTTATGCAGACGATGCCGCGATTGTTGGCGGCATGGCGCGCTTTAATGGTGAGCCGGTGATGGTGATTGGTCATCAGAAAGGCCGCGACACCAAGGAAAAGATCTACCGCAATTTCGGTATGCCGCGCCCAGAGGGTTACCGTAAAGCACTGCGGCTGATGCGGCTGGCTGAAAAATTCAGGTTGCCGATTTTTACTTTTATCGACACACCCGGTGCCTATCCGGGCATTGGTGCCGAAGAACGTGGACAGTCCGAAGCCATCGCCCGCAATCTGTATGTCATGGCCGAGTTGCAAACACCGATTATTTGCAGCGTCGTGGGAGAGGGCGGATCGGGTGGCGCGCTGGCGATTGGCGTGGGCGACCGCACGCTGATCCTGCAATATTCGACTTATTCCGTCATTTCGCCCGAAGGGTGTGCCTCGATTCTGTGGAAGAGCGCTGACAAGGCTTCGGTAGCCGCCGAAACTTTGGGGATTACGGCCGACCGTTTGAAAGCGAACGGCCTGGTGGACCGCATTATCGAGGAACCGCTGGGGGGTGCGCAGCGTGACTGGGATACCATGTTCCAGTCCATGCGTCGCACGCTGACCGACACACTTGCGGAATTGCGCAAACAGCCGACAGATGCCTTGCTGACGGCGCGTTACAAGCGTTTGCGGGCGTATGGCAGCTTCAAGGAAACCCCTGCAAAATAAGGCCATCGTTGATGTATTGGCGGATAGCCTCGCCCGCCACGTTGCCCCTCATGCGCGCCTGGTGCTGGCCCTGTCGGGCGGGCTCGACTCAGTCGTGCTGCTGCACGCCCTGTTGGCGCTACGGAATCAACACCCCTTTGAATTGCGGGCCGTGCATGTGCATCACGGGCTGTCGCCCAGCGCTGACGATTGGGTGGATTTTTGTACGCGGCTCTGCGCAACGCATGCTGTTGAATTAATGGTCCGTCGGGTTGGGATTGTGCGCGACGATCCGGCCGGTATCGAAGCGGCAGCGCGGCGCGAACGTCGGTGCATTTTTGCCGCGCTGGATGCGGATTTCCTGCTCACTGCGCATCATCAAAACGATCAGGCTGAAACCCTGCTGTTGCAGTTGCTTCGCGGTGCCGGGCCAAAAGGCCTGGCGGCGATGGCCGAGATGCAAATCCAGCCTGACTGGCGCGCGGTACACTTGCGTCCATTGCTTGACCTGAAGCGTGCAGAGCTGTGGGCTTATACGCAGTTGCATGGCCTCGTCTGGATTGAGGACGAGAGCAATCAGGATCCCCGTTATCGACGCAATGCATTACGCCAGCAGGTGGTGCCCTTGCTGGACGCGCATTTTCCGGGTGTCAGCGCCACGCTCGCGCGAGCGGCTTCCTTGCAGGCCGATACCGCTGAATTGATGGACGATCTGGCACGGATCGATGCGAAGACAGCCATCGATAATGATCGTCTCGATTGCGCAGATCTTGCGGCCTTATCCACCCCCCGCGCACGTAATCTGTTACGTCATTTCATTGAGCGGCGCGGGCAATCCATGCCGAATGCACGGCGCTTGAACGAAGCGCTGCATCAGTTGCTCGATGCGCGCCAGGCTGCCCAGGTGTGCGTCAACCTGGGCGATGCCGAGCTTCACCGTTTTCGCGGCGGCGCCTTTCTGATTCCAGCGCGGGCGCATCCGCTGCAAGCTCCGGCTGTGTGGCAGGGAGAATCCGTTCTGGACCTGCAAGCCATCGGGGTGAGCGTGGCGTTTACAGCCACTGTTGGGTCGGGCTTGAAACGCGCCTTGTTTGATGACGGACGGGTTGAATTACGCCTGAGGCAGGGGCGCGAACGG
>JBBQDI010000184.1:0-4214 GCA_038319505.1 Burkholderiales bacterium | reverse complement strand
TCCACACGCCGAGCATCTGAATCCCCCGCTGTGGGAAGCCGGGCATATCGTCTGGTTCCAGGAACGCTGGTGCCTGCGGGCAAGGCCAGATGGCAGTTGTGCGGCCAGCCTGCTGGACGGAGCCGACGCGCTGTACGATTCCTCCACTGTCCCACATGACAGTCGCTGGGATCTGCCTTTGCTTACACCCGCCGCAGTTGATACGTATGCCGACCGGGTGTTTGATGACGTAATGTCCAGACTGCGCACCGATTTCAGCAACGAACTGGCTTACTTTGCCGAGTTGTGCCTGCTTCACGAATTGATGCATATTGAGGCGTGGTGGATGGCTTTCCAGGACCTGGGCTATGCCCCGCCCTTCAGCTCGCCGCTTCCCGAATATCCGGAGGTCCACCCTGGGCCTCTGGTGTTTGACGACAGTACGATTGAGATGGGCAGCGGCGCAGACGAAGGCTTTATCTTCGACAACGAGAAATGGCGCCACTCGGATGCGGTACCGACATTCGATATCGACGCGAACCCGGTGTCCGAAATGAGCTTCGCCGAGTTCGTGGACACCGGCGGATATCACCGCAGCGCAGGATGGTCGGAGGCCGGACTGGCTTGGCGGATGGCAAATGGCGTGACCCATCCCGTGTACTGGCGTAAAAAAAACGGCAGCTGGCAGGTGCGGCGTTTTGCTGACTGGACCCCGCTTGCTCTGGGTGTGCCCATGCTGCACGTCAACCGCTTTGAGGCCGAAGCCTGTGCCGCCTGGATGAGCCGCCGCCTGCCCACGGCCGGTCAGTGGCTGCGGGCAGGCAAGCATCCGGGTTTCCGTTGGGGCTCGAATTGGGAATGGATGCGCGATCCCTTCATGCCCTATCCGGGATTTTCTGCCGACCCCTATCGCGATTATTCCCAACCCTGGTTTCACACCCACGGGGAATTGCGCGGCGGTGGACCGGTCACGAACGCGCTGTTCAAACGCCCTGGCTTCCGGAATTTCTACCTGCCGCACCGACGCGACCCGTTCGCCGGTTTTCGCACTGCCAGCCTGGAGTAAACCCGGCCCGCTTGCTCTGGCTACGGCAAAAACATTTCCAGCAAATCATTCAGATAGCGCTGCCCTTGCAGGGTCGGTTTGAGCCGGGTCGCATCGCATTCCAGCAAGCCCCGAGCGCGCGCCCGTTCAAGTGCATCTTTGCTGACGATCAGCGGCAGCCCGGTGCGTTCTTCAAACAGCGCGACAGGTACGCCATCGTTGAGCCGCAAGGCGTTCATCATGAATTCGAACTGCAGGTCATCGCGCGTCAAGGTGCGCGTGTCTGCAATGCGTGCGCCCTGCCCCACCGCAGCCATGTATTGCTGCGGATACTTGGTGCGCATCTGCCGCAGGATGCGGTCATGGAAGGACAATTTGCTGTGCGCGCCGGCACCGATGCCGAGGTAATCGCCAAACTGCCAGTAGTTGAGGTTGTGGCGGCTGGCATGGTTGGGGCGGGCGTAGGCCGAGGTTTCGTAGTGCTGCATGCCCGCCTCATCCAGGCGCGCTTCAATCGCCAACTGCATGTCGGCGGCCACATCCTCGTCCGGCAAATTCGGGGGCGCGGTGTGGCCGAACGGCGTATTGGGTTCAAGCGTGAGGTGATAAGCCGACACATGCGGCGGCTGAAACGTCAGCGCGGTGTCGATGTCGGTCAGCGCCTCCGCCAGCGTTTGCCCTGGCAAGGCAAACATCAAATCGAGATTGAAGGTATCGAAATGGGTGGCGGCAAGTTCAGCCGCGCGACGCGCTTCGGTGTCGTCGTGTATGCGCCCGAGCGCCTTGAGGTGACGCGGATTGAAACTCTGGATCCCGAGCGAGACACGCGTCACGCCCGCTTGTCGAAAACCGGCAAACTTGGCCGCCTCCACTGTGCCCGGGTTGGCTTCCAGCGTAATTTCAGCGTTGGGCAATAGCGGCGTGAGGGTCCGCACAGCGGTCAGGATGCGGTCAATACCGTCAGCCGAAAACAGGCTGGGCGTGCCGCCGCCGAAAAACACAGTGTGAATTTTGCGTCCCCAGATATCCGGCAACGCACGTTCCAGATCCAGCAGCAGCGCATCGATGTAGGCCGCTTCCGGAATGCTTTGCGCCGCGTGTGAATTGAAGTCGCAGTACGGGCATTTCTTCACACACCAAGGCAGATGAATGTAGAGCGACAGCGGCGGCGAAACCGTGAGACCGCTGCCGGCAAAGCGAATAATGCTTTCAGCCAATTCGCTTCAGCTGTTTCAGTCTATCCACCAGATCACGCAGCGCCTGGCCGCGATGGCTGATCGTATTCTTGGTGTCTTCGTCCAGTTCCGCGCCGGTTTTTTCAAATTCCGGAACGAGGAAATACGGGTCATAGCCAAAGCCGTTCTCGCCGCGCGGGGTGTCGATGATTTCGCCATACCAGCGGCCTTCTGCAATCACCGGTTCGGGATCGTCGGGGTGACGCACGTAGACCATGACGCAAGTGTAGTGCGCCCGGCGGTTGGTCTCATTGGCCAGCGCGGCAATGAGTTTATCGTTGTTGCTGGCATCGGATTTCGGTTCGCCAGCATAGCGTGCCGACTGCACCCCCGGTGCACCGCCCAGCGCCTCGACACAGATGCCGGAATCGTCGGCCAGCGCCGGCAGGCCACTGTATGCACTGGCGTGCCGCGCCTTGGCCAGGCAGTTTTCGACGAAGGTGACGTGTGGCTCCGGGCAGTCGGACACGTTGAATTCAGACTGCGGCACCGCTTCGATATCGAGCGGCGCCAGGATGCGTGCGATTTCGCGCAGCTTGCCGGCGTTGCCCGATGCAATGACCAGTTTGCTCATGATGCCAGCGCCTGCTGTTGGGCTTCGGCAATCTGCGCGATGCCGGCCGCCGCCAGATCGACCAGGGCGTCCAGGGTGGCGCGCGAAAACGGCACGCCTTCAGCGGTGCCCTGTATTTCGACGATGCCGCCGCTACCGGTGATCACGACATTCATGTCGGTGTCGCATTCGAAATCTTCCAGGTAATCCAGGTCAAGCACCGGCTGCCCCTGATACACCCCGACCGAGACCGCGGCAATGCTGTCGGTTAGCGGAGTTTCGGCCAGTTTGCCTTCGCGCAACAGACCGGCAATGGCATCGGCCACCGCAACATAGGCACCGCAGATGCTGGCACAACGGGTGCCGCCGTCGGCCTGCAGCACATCGCAGTCGATGTGCAAGGTGCGTTCGCCCAGTTTTTTCAGGTCGACCACAGCGCGCAGGCTGCGCCCGATCAGGCGCTGGATTTCCTGGGTGCGCCCGGACTGCTTGCCACGGGCCGCTTCACGATCGCTGCGGGTATGCGTGGAGCGCGGCAACATGCCGTATTCCGCCGTCACCCAGCCTTCGCCGCTGCCTTTTTTATGCGGCGGAATCTTGTCCAGCACGCTGGCAGTACACAGCACGCGGGTATCGCCCATGACGACGAGCACCGACCCTTCGGCGTGCTTGGTGAACTGGCGGGTGAACGACAGCGCGCGCAGTGAATCGGGTGCGCGGCCACTGGGGCGGTGAATGGCAGACATGGGAGCAAGTAAAAAATGGAAAACGCGATTTTACCGCGCCGGCTCCCGCCCTGCTTGGAAACCGATACCTTGCATGTCAAGCGGGTAACTTACTTGGTGGAAATCTTCTGGATGGCCTGCTGGATTTCGGCAATCGCGCGTTCGATTTCGTCGTCCGATACGATCGGTGAACTGGACAAAGGACTCATCATGTTGATCTGCGTGGTGATTCCCCCTTCCGGGAGTGACAGGGTGGAGATGGAATCCTTGCTTGGCATCCGCGCATCGCCCCAGGTCATGGCGATCAAACTGAGGTTGTCGCCATGCTCACCACCCCGAAACTCGGCGTGATCCATCAAATGGCGTACGGCGTCTTCCAGCGTGTAGGCATGCAACAGTGCGGCCAGTTCATGCTGATTGATCATGCCCCAGATGCCATCCGTGCACAACAACATGGTATCGGCATCATGCAAGGGAATCGGTGCATTGCATTCCACCTGAGGCGCCACATAGCCGCCCAGACAATTGGACACCTTGTTGCGCTCGGGATGGGTGCCGGCTTCCTCTTCACTGATGAGGCCATTGCGCACCATCTGGGCCACCGCAGTATGGTCTTCTGTGCGTGAGACCAGGCTGCCATCACTGAACAGATACAGCCTCGAATCGCCCACATGCGC
>JBBQDI010000183.1:0-4219 GCA_038319505.1 Burkholderiales bacterium | reverse complement strand
GCCCACCGGCTGGAAACTGGAAAAAGCCCTGTTCGCCACGCCCACCATCGTGCTGTTCTAGCAAGGCCGTGAGGTCTCGCGCTACACCGGCTACAGCGGCGATCAAAAAGGCTACTGGAAATGGCTGGGCTTTCATCTGCTGACCCCGGCGCAACAGAAAATCGCCTTCGAGGAAGGCACCGAGCGCCCCGGCACCGGCTCACACCTGGACGAACATCGCCCCGGCACCTTTGTCGACCCCATCACCGGCGCGCCCCTGTTCCGCAGCGACACCAAGTTCGAGAGCGGCACCGGCTGGCCCAGCTTCTTCAATCCGGTCCCGGGCGCCATCACCCTGCATGAAGACCGGATGTTCGGCATGACGCGCGTTGAAGTGCGCAGCGCCAGTTCCGGCATCCACCTCGGCCACGTCTTTGACGACGGCCCCGCGCCCACCCACAAGCGCTACTGCATCAACGGCAACGTGCTGAAGTTCGTGCCCGATGCGGTGAAGTGAGGGTTGATCTCTCATGATTTCCTGAGCACATAGCGTCCGGTCTTCTTGCCTCCAATTTTTTCGACCAACCCGGCTTCCAGCAATGGATTAAGTAAATCCATCGCGCCCTGGCGCGAGACACCAAGGGTGGCCCAGATTTCCGCTGGGGCCAGGCTGTGGTGATCACGCAGAAGATTGAGCAACTGCTCCTGCCTGGGCCGCAGCACCAATTTCACCGACGCATTCACGCTAAACGTCTGCACCCGTAACCATGCCCGCTCCAGCGTCTGCTGCAGCCCTTCGGCGCAATATTCCAGCCAGCCGGACAAATCCTCGCCCGCTTTCCGCACCGCATCCAGCTCCTTGTAATATCGCGGGCGGTCTTCCCAGTAGTACTCGTCAACGGAAAAAATGTGGTGCGTGTCGAAGCCTCGCCGATACAACTCCCACAAGGCCAGCGCCCGGCCTGTTCGCCCATTGCCATCGGCAAATGGATGGATGCTCTCAAACCGGTAATGCAGAATCGCCGAGCTCAATACCGGAGAGAGTCTTACCGATGCCTTGTTCCACCATTCGAGCAATTCGAACATCAGTCCGGACACCACCTGCGGAGGCGGCGGCACATATCGACCCACCCGCACCGCAATCGACCGGTAACGTCCCGCCTCGCCCTGATCCATTACCTCGCCAGCAAGGATGCGATGCAGTTCAAGAACGTGGTCGTGGCCGATGCGCTTCAGTGAAGCGCGCTTTTCCACATAGCGCAGACCAGCGAAATAATTAACGACCTCACGCTTGGCACGTTCACCGGAGGTGGCCAGTTCGCGCCCCTCCTCCAGCGCCTGCACCTGCTCCAGCGTGAGCGGATTGCCCTCGATCGCGGTTGAAGCGTGGACATTCCGCGTGCGGGTGTCCTTTTGCAGTGCCGGAATCCAGCTCAACTCAACCGCAGCCCCCAGAATCCGCTCCCGCAACGCGGCCACTGCTTCCACCTGAGAAAGCAGGCTGGGCGTGATGGTGAATTTCGGTTGATAAGCCATGCGATAAGTAAACTGTAAGTCAAGTCATGAGTCAAGCTGACGTTGGTATTCCATTCAAAATGATGACATCGAGGTTAGGAAAATCTCACTGGCTTGTCGAAACCTGCAGTGTGCAAATTTTGAACGTTGCCTTGCTCACAAGTCCTTCCCGCCACGAATCACCCCAACTGCGATGCCTTCGATCACCAACTCCTGCCGCGTGAGGTCGACCTCGATCGGCTGGAAGTCGGGGTTTTCCGGAAGCAGCTGCACGGTGTGGCCGCGCTTGGCAAAGCGTTTGACGGTGACCTCGTCGCCAATACGCGCCACCACTACCTGCCCGGCCCGGGCATCAAAGCTGCGATGCACCGCGAGCAGGTCGCCATCCAGAATGCCGGCGTCTTTCATGCTCATGCCCTGCACCCTGAGGAAATAATCCGCACGCGGCGAAAACAGCGCGGCATCGACCTGTATGTGCCGCTCGATGTTTTCCTGCGCCAGAATCGGGTTGCCTGCCGCCACCCGGCCCACCACCGGCAGACCGCTGCCACCTTTGAGCTGGATACCGCGCGACACCCCCGGCACCAGATCAAGCGCGCCCTTTTTGGCCAGCACCTTGAGATGCTGCTCGGCGGCGTTGGGCGAACTGAAACCGAAGTGCTGCGCAATCTCCACACGCGTCGGCGGGCTGCCGGTGGTCTCGACCCACTCTTTGATTAGATCCAGGATTTCTTGTTGGCGGCGCGTTAATTCTTGCATGGGGCTTCCTCCAATTACTGTATGCATGTACAGTACGTTTACTGTATATCTGTACAGTATAAATACTGAATTCAAAAACGCCAACGCGCAAGGGCCTCCCCCGCGCAGGCACACAGGTGAACCCTCATGATGAAACTCGGAAAAATCAGCGCCCTCGCCCTCAGCCACATGAAACAACGCGGGATTTCCATCTCTGCCCTGAACGATCTGATCACCCACGGGCAAGTCGAAAAACAGTTCGACGGCGCGCAGGTCGTGTATCTGGACAGTCCTGCCCCCGCCCCGTCCTGGGCCGGCCGCCCGCAGCCCCGGCTGTATGCGGTGATGGATGCGGCAGGCGAAGTGCTGACGGTGGAAAAGCGGGTGCGGTTGCGGGGGTGACCCATTAGGTGCTGAGCCACCCTCACCACCGTTCGTCCTGAGCCTGTCGAAGGACTGCCCGGACCCAAACCCCACCCACCCCCCACAAAACCCAGACAACAAAAAACCCCGGCGAACCGGGGTTTTTCGTTTCAACCAAGCGCGAATTTACGCAGCCTGGATGTTTGAAGCCTGTTTGCCCTTGGGGCCATCGGTGACATCAAAGCTCACACGCTGGTTTTCCTGCAGCGACTTGAAGCCGCCTGCCTGAATCGCCGAGAAGTGCGCAAAGAGATCAGCGCTACCGCTGTCCGGGGTAATAAAACCAAAGCCTTTGGCGTCATTGAACCACTTAACAATACCTGTTTCCATCTTGTAATTCCTTTAATAAACATATTTGGGCGACATGCCCCATCTATCGAAATCAAGGAAAAGTGGACAACCAGAGTTACCGCCAGTGAATCTTGAAACTTGAATCTTGAATCCTACAGATGTGAGTCAGAGGGGTAACGGGCGATTAAGTTCAATTTTGTTTTGGGGTGGCGCCCATTGCCCGCCTGAACCCCCCGCGTGACGGCATCATCGGCACATGGCTGACCGAACCCGCCGTGCGAACCGGGCATCCGCCCAACGGTCTGTTCATCTGCAAGCAGGCGAACTATGCTCGACTTATGCCTTCATATATCCGGGCTTGCCCAACAAGCCAGGCCAAGGAGCATTGACATGAACAACCCTTCCAACATCACGCGTCGTCGTTTCATCCAGGCCGTAGCGGCCACCACGCTGGTTCCCCTGCTGGGGCCGAGCACGGGGCTGGCGCAGCAGAATCGCCCGGCCAGCCGCGCGATTCCATCCAGTGGCGAGGCGCTGCCGCTGGTGGGCCTGGGCAGCTGGAGCACATTCAATGTGGGCAACGACACACGGGCGCGCGATGCCTGTGCCGAAGTGATGCGCAATTTTTTTCTGGCGGGCGGGCGATTGATCGACAGTTCGCCCATGTATGGGTCTTCGCAGGCGGTCATCGGCTATGGCCTGAACAAGCTGGGCCACCCCAAAAACCTGTTCTCGGCCGACAAGGTCTGGATTGCCGACGGCGCAGCCGGCCCATCGCAGATCGAAGCGTCTCGCCGCGATTGGGGGGTGCCGCGATTTGATCTGTTGCAGGTGCATAACCTGTTGTCGTGGGAGGCGCACCTGCCCACGCTGTTTGCCATGAAGGCGGCCGGGCGGCTGCGCTATGTGGGCATCACCACATCCCACGGCCGCCGCCATCGCGAACTGGAACAGATCATGACCAGCCAGCCGATCGATTTTGTCCAGCTCACCTACAACCTCGTCGACCGCGAAGCCGAGCAACGCCTGCTGCCGCTTGCGCGTGAACGCGGCATCGCCGTCATCGTCAACCAACCGTTTCGCAAGGGTGATTTGCTCACTGCACTGGAACGCCGCCGGCTGCCGTCCTGGGCGGCCGAAATCGGCTGCACCAGCTGGGCGCAATTTGCGCTCAAGTTCATCATCTCCCACCCGGCTGTTACCTGCGCCATCCCCGCCACCACCCAGGTCGCGCACGTGCTGGAAAACATGGGCACCGCATCGGGCCCGCTGC
>JBBQDI010000182.1:0-4243 GCA_038319505.1 Burkholderiales bacterium | reverse complement strand
GGTGGATTGCACACGATGAGCGGCGCGCGCCCTGACGGAAACAGGTCGGCCTCAACCACATCCACCCGCCCCTTCAGTCCAAGCCGGGCGATGTTCTGGCGCGCACACGCCATAGCGCGCGGATCCTGGTCGGTGGCGATGACATGTTTGACCCCGCGGTGGGCCAGCACTGCCGCCAGCACGCCGGACCCCGTGCCGATATCAAAGGCCAGCTTCGATGAGGGAAGCGGCGCCTCGTTCACCAGTCCCACGTACTCGCCGCGCACCGGTGAAAACACGCCGTAATGCGGGTGGATCCGGTCGCCCAGCGCCGGCACTTCAACGCCGTTCTTGCGCCATTCGTGGGCGCCGATCACGCCGAGCACCTCACGCAGCGACACCACCGAGGGTTCCGTGCTGCTGCCGTAGGCCTCGGCGCAGGCTTCTTTGACATTCGGTGCGCGGCGCAGCGGAATGCTGTAATCAGCGTCCAGTGGCAGCAACAGCATCCCCAATGTGCGGGCGCGGTGGGACTGGTACTGGCGATGAAAATTGAACGCTTCGATCGGCGACGAAGCGGGCTTGCGGGGCTTGCGATCAATCCGGTGCGCGATGGCCTTGAGCAATTGACGCGCATTCTGAAAGTCGCTTCGCCACAGCAGCCCGGTGCCCTCGCTGGCCAGGCGATAGGCCGCATCCGCGGTGAGGCGGTCATCAGCAACTATCACGCGCTTGGGCGGCGGCGCGCCGCTTTCCGAGCGCCAGCGGGCAGGCCGGTTTTCGTCTGCTTCGGTCCAGTTCACAACAGGGGGGTTAGCGTCAGGCACAGAAGGGTTACCCCAAACAGGTTTTGCGTTTCAATTGAATAAATGGCGTTTTCAACGACCACGGGGCGTAAAACGGGCAGAGGCTAAAAGCAAGTGTTGCCGAAGACTTGAGGCTCCGACTTAATCGCTCCGCGTACGCACGCGAAGCGTGTTGTACACCACCAGCAACAGCAGGACCGGCGCAGCAAAACCCATGACAAATGGCACCAGCGACCGTGCGCGATCCATCCAGCTTACGTCCTGCGTGAACGCGCCCAGGATCGTGATCACCAGCGGCACAACCGTGAAAAGCAGGGTGGGGACGAGAAACCAAACGCTGCTTTTGCCGCCGGATTTCGCCAGCCGCGTCGCGAAGAAAGTCACCGCCGCCACGACCAGCGCCGATACCAGGCCCCAGACCATGCCAAACAGCCCGGTAATGATCGCACCCATCTGGTAAACCAGGAGCAAGGCAATCACCAAAGCAACGAGGCGGCGAAGATTTGTGTCAGACATCAATGGACTCTCCTGAAATAAACCGCTGCAAAACCTGTCCGCATCAAACCCTTAGAGCTTGGCACTGCGGCCCCCATCCACCGCAAGAATTTGCCCGGTGACATAAGGTGCATCAATGGCGAAAAAACGCACTGCCCGGGCGATGTCATCCGGTCCGCCGGCCGTCTTGAGGATGGTGTGCGAGACGATGCGCTGGCGTGAGAGTTCGTCGAAGCTGGGGTCGTCTTCCGGCCACATGATGGGCCCGGGGGCGACGGCATTCACGCGCACGTTCGGCCCCAGTTCACGCGCCAGCGACTTGGTCAGACCGACCACCCCGGCCTTGGCGACGCTATACACAACGTAGCTTTTCATCGGCCGATCGGCATGAATGTCGGCAATGTTGACGATACAGCCGTGGCGTTTCTTGAGTTCCGGAGCGGCGGCCTGCGACAGAAACATGGGTGCCATCAGATTGCTGCCCATCAGGTTGTCCCAGTCCTTGACCGTGATGGTGCCCACCGGGGTGGGATAAAAACTGGATGCGTTATTGACCAGCACGTCGAGCCCGCCAAAGGTGGCAACGGTCTTGCTGATCATGCTGGGCAGGCCGCCGATGTCGAGCAGGTCGGCCTGAATCAACGCCACCGAATCGGGACGCAGGGCATTCAACTCATTCTGTAGCGCACGCGCCTCGTCCACCGAACTGCGGTAGTGAATCATCAAATTGGCGCCGCTGGCATGCAGCAGGCGGCCGGTTGCCGCGCCCACGCGCTTGGCGCCGCCGGTAATCAACACCACTTTGCCTTGCATCGAGGTTCGCCCTTATAGTCGTCGAATCAATCATTATCCATGAAGTTATCCGCTGCATGCTGCCCATCCCCACTCCGGACGCCCTCGCCCACAGCCAGCGCGTTGCTGAACATCTGCGTTCGCTGATCCGGCACGCCGGTGGCTGGATTCCGTTTGCGCAATATATGGAGGCCGCGTTGTATGCGCCCGGCCTGGGCTACTACGCCGCTGGCGCAATGAAACTGGGCGCGGCAGGCGACTTTGTCACCGCACCCGAAATGACCCCGCTGTTCGGCCGCACCCTGGCCCATGCAATGGCCCCGGTGCTGCTTGAAACCGGCGGCGAGGTGCTGGAACTGGGTGCGGGCAGTGGGCGGCTGGCAGTGGATCTGCTGGCTGAACTGGAACAGCTCGATGCCCTGCCCACCCGCTATGGCATCCTCGACGTGAGCGCCGACCTGCGCGACCGCCAGCAGGAAACCCTTGCGCGCGCGTTGCCGCATCTGGTTGACCGGGTGCACTGGCTGGATGCCCTGCCCACCCATTTCAACGGTGTCATTTTCGGCAACGAAGTGCTTGATGCCCTGCCGGTGGAGCTGGTTCACTGGACGGCGGATGCACCGCGGGTGCGTGGCGTGATCCTCGAGGGTGACACCTTTGCATGGCAGGACCATCCCATCACCAATCCCCTGCTACGTGCCCGCGCCGACACATTGAACCTGGCACCGGGCTACCTCTCCGAAATCAATCTGGCGGCTGATGCATTGACCGCCTCACTCGCGGCGTGCCTGGATCGCGGCCTGATCCTGATGATTGACTATGGATTTGGCGAGAGTGAGTACTACCATCAACAGCGTCACATGGGTACCCTGCGCGCGCATTACCGTCATCACGCGCTGGACGATCCGTTTTATTTGCCGGGCTTGTGCGATCTCACCGCGCACGTCGATTTCAGCGCGGTGGCGCAAGCCGGCGTCGCTGCGGGACTCGATCTGATGGGGTATGCCAGCCAGGCCAATTTTCTGCTCAACGCCGGGCTGACTGATTTGCTGCTGCAGGTTTCACCCGCCGACGCGGCAGCCTATCTGCCGCAGGCCAATGCCGCGCAACGCCTCGTTTCGCCTGCCGAAATGGGAGATCTGTTCAAGGTGATTGCGTTTAGCAAGGGTGACATCGCGCCGCTCGCAGGCTTTGCGCGCGGCGACCGCCGGCACGCCCTTTAAGGCTTAAACCAGCGGCAGTTGCGCGTCGTCCTCTTCCGGCGGCAGACGGATCACGCGCACGGCGTGCAAGCGGCGACTGTCGGCGCGCAAGACGCTGAAGTTGAAGCCGTCAAACTTGACCGATTCGCCGCGCTTGGGCAGGTGACCAAAGCGCGACACGATGAGGCCGCCCACGGTGTCGAATTCCTCATCGGAGAATTTCGTGCCCAGGGTCTCGTTGAAGTCGTCGATTTCGGTGCTGGCCTTGATACGAAACACGCCTTCGCTCTCGTTGATGATGTTGTCTTCGGTTTCGTCGAAATCGTATTCGTCCTCGATGTCGCCGACGATCTGCTCCAGCACGTCTTCAATCGTGACCAGCCCCGACACGCCGCCATATTCGTTGACGACAATGGCGATGTGATTGCGATTGGAGCGGAAATCCTTCAGCAGCACATTCAGCCGCTTTGATTCAGGGATGAACACGGCCGTGCGCAGCATGCCGCGGATGTCGGCGTCCGATTCGGCGTAGTGCCGCAGCAAATCCTTGGCCAGCAAAATCCCGATGATGTCATCGCGGTCCTTGTCGATGACCGGAAAGCGCGAGTGCGCGGTTTCGACAACATGGGGAATGAAGACTTCGGGCGCATCGTTGATATCGATGACATCCATCTGTGCGCGCGGGATCATGATCTCGCCGACGCGCATTTCGGATACCTGCAGCACGCCTTCGATCATCGCTAGCGCGTCGGCATCCATCAAACTGTTTTCGTATGCACCGTGCAGCAACTCGACCAACTGCTCACGGTCTTCGGGTTCGCGCATCAACCAGTGCGAAATGCGCTCGAGCAAGCTCGGTTTGGAACTTTTGGGACTACTGTCGGACTCCATGCGGATAATGATCAGGAAAAATAAGGGTTGGGGATACGAAAGCGCTTCAGTATAGCGGCTTCGTGCGATTCCATGATG
>JBBQDI010000181.1:0-4310 GCA_038319505.1 Burkholderiales bacterium | reverse complement strand
ATGCAGCAGCGCACCCGCCGGCAGTCTTTTTTTCAGTCGCCTGACCAGGACTTCGGCGCGCTCGCGCTTGTGCTCGCCCAGCGCGTCGGTGTTCCACTCGGTACCTTCCATGTCGTCAATGGACACGAAGGTGGGCTCGCCGCCGTGGGTCAGGCGCACGTCCTGCTGGATGAGTTTTTCATCGACCAGGTGACCGAGCGCCAGAATCGCCGCCCACTCGTCATCCGCATACGGCAGGGTGACGCGCGGGTCTTCCATGATGCGGGTGACGCTGTTGGAAAACTCGAATTCGACCTCGCACGGATCGGTCATGCCTTCGATCGGCGCAGCGGACGAAGGCTGCGGCGTGGCCGCCAGCGGAATGTGGCCTTCACCGGTAAAGAGGCCCGAAGTCGGGTCGAGTCCGACCCAGCCTGCACCCGGTATGAACACCTCGGCCCAGGCGTGCAGGTCAGTGAAATCCTTCTCGGGGCCGGAGGGGCCGTCGAGCGATTTCTCGTCGGCGGTGAGCTGCACCAGATAACCCGAAACGAAACGTGCTGCCAGGCCCAGGTGGCGCAGGATCTGCACCAGCAGCCAGGCCGTATCACGGCACGAGCCGAGTGCCTGTTCGAGCGTTTCCTCGCAGCTCTGGATTCCGACCTCCATGCGCACGGTATAGGCGATGTCTTTTTGCAGACGCTGGTTCAGCGCGACCAGGAAATTGTTGGATTGCGTTTCTTCGCGTGGCACCTTGTCCAGCCACGCGGCGAGGTGCTCGCCCGCCGGTTCGGTTTCCAGATAGGGCGCGAGCTCGCGTTTCAGTGACGCGGCGTAGTCGAACGGCCAGTGCTGGGCGCTGTCTTCGATGAAGTAATCGAAGGGGTTGATCACCGTCATGTCGGCAATCACCTCAACGTCAACCGAGAATTCGCGTGTGGTTTCCGGGAACACCAGGCGTGCGAGGTAATTGCCGAATGGGTCCTGCTGCCAGTTGATGAAGTGATTCTCCGGCGTGATCTTCAGCGTATAGGCGACGATGGGCGTGCGCGAATGCGGCGCGGGACGCAGGCGAATCACATGCGGACTCAAGGCCACAAGGCGATCGAACTTGTAATGGGTGGTGTGGCGAATTGCGACGTGGATGCTCATAGCTTTTGGATGTTTTGGGTCTGTGCCTTACAAGCAAATTACAAGCCAGTCTGGCGGGTTCTGAAACGTGCACACGACGGCAGCACACGATGCATTGAATGTCCACAAATCATCATGAATGCACACCTGTAGTGCACGCATGCACATCACAAAAGCAGGATGGCCTGCGTGCGGGGTGCCTGTTTTACACGCAATGATGAATGGGTGGGGTTTGGAGGGTTGGCATGATCCCAGCTGATGCGTGTTTGGCAAGGCATGTGCAACGCTTTCCGTTAGGGATAAGCATAGCAGGGTCTTTCGAGCCCCCCTTTTTTATGCTGGTTTGGACAGATGCAAGCCGCACAGCACGTCCTGCAATCGAAAGGATATAACTGTTGCCGACACTCGGTTGGATCGTCAACTGCCTGCCCTGGCTCGATGGTCTGTGCAGTGGCGCCAGAGAGGGCGCGCCGGCATGTTGGGTTTGGGGTCGAAGCCGCGTATTACGACACGGTCGGTGCGGCACTGTTGTGAACACTGGAGCAGGGACTGGGCCCGGGATGCCTGGGCCGAAGCCTATGCCACGTTGTCGCAGGTGTTGAGGGATGCAGCTTACGCGCCCGCCTGCTTCCGGATAAGCAAGGGCAGGGCGGGATGATCAGCCTCGCATTTGCTCGTCGTTACCGTTTCCGTTGGCGACGACCTGCACGGGTTGCTGGTTCTGTTCCCACTCAAAGGCAGGCAGGTTGTTGAGCGCCAGGCGCAAGCCTTCGTTCCAGGCATCGCCCAGCGAGCGGTAATAGGGGTCGTTTTCCTTGAACACCATGTGGCGTCCGATATCCAGCGTGTCGACGGAATAGAGCATCAGTTCAACCGGTGGGCCAACAGTCAGGTTGGATCGAATCGTCGAGTTGATCGACACCAGCGCACAACGCGCCGCCTGTTCCAGCGTGGTGTTGTGACGAACCACCCGGTCCAGAATGGGCTTGCCGTATTTGGCTTCGCCAATCTGCAAAAAAGGACGCGCGTCCGACTCGTGGATGTGGTTGCCCTGTGGGTAGACCATATAGATTTCTTGGGGCTGGCCGGCAATTTGGCCGCCAAAGATGAAGGTGGCTTCAAAATTGGTACTGGCGGTGTCCCGTTCGGCCTGGGTGCGCTGCACGTCGGACGAAACGGTGCCGACGTAATCCACCGCCTCACTCATCGTATGCACTGTAGACAAGTTGGGCAGGCTGCCCGTTTGTTCATCTTCTTGCAGCCGCTTCACCACGCTTTGCGTCGTGGCAAGATTGCCCGCTGCCAGCAGCACAAACATGTGACTGCCCGGCTTCACGAAGGTGTGCATTTTGGAATAAGAGCTGACGTGATCGATGCCCGCGTTGGTGAGCGAGTCGGATGCGAAAATCAATCCGCTGTCGGTCTTGATGGCGAGGCAGTAAGTCATGGCATGGGGGAATACGAATAGCTGAGCCTTATCGTGCCCGCATTTCGACGTGGACTCAAGCCTCACGGCCGGCCCTGAACCGGAAGGCTTGATTTCCTTGGGCGTTACGTTTCTGGCGGTGGACCGGATGGGTGCGGTGCCGCCAGATATCAAATCCGCTCCGAACGTTGCCCTGAACCTGATTGGGTCATGGCAGGTGCAATAGTCATCGGCGCTCAAGCCTGTTTGGCGAGGCGCACCTTGTTTGAAGGGGTGTCCTCACGCGACATTTTTTGCGCGCCGATATCCTCTACCTTGCGCTGACGTTCATAGAGAAAGGCCAGCACTTCGTGACGGAAGTGGTTGTAGCGGGCGTCGCCTGATAACTCCACTCGCTTGCGGGGCCGTTCCAGGTCGATCTGCAGAATCTCGCCGATGGTGGCTGACGGGCCATTGGTCATCATGACGATGCGGTCCGACAGCAGCACGGCTTCGTCGACATCGTGCGTGATCATGATGACGGTGTTGCCGAGGTCGGCATGGATTTTCATGACGGAATCCTGCAACTGCGCCCGGGTGAGGGCGTCGAGCGCACCAAACGGCTCGTCCATCAGCAGCACTTTGGGTTCCATCGCCAGCGCTCGGGCAATGCCCACACGCTGCTTCATGCCGCCGGAGATTTCGTCCGGGCGCTTGTCGAGCGCGTGTTCCATGTTGACCAGGGTCAGGTTGTGAATAATCCAGTCTTTCATCTCAGCCTTGCTCTTTTGGCCCTTGAACACGCGTTTCACGGCCAGTTCCACGTTCTGGTACGCCGTGAGCCAGGGCAGCAGGGAATGGTTCTGGAACACCACCGCGCGTTCCGGTCCGGGGGCGTTGACCTCCCGGTCTTCGAGCAGCACGCCGCCTTCGGTGGCCTGGTACAGGCCGGCAACAATGTTGAGCACGGTGGACTTGCCGCAGCCTGAGTGGCCGATGAGACTGACGAACTCGCCCTGGTCGATGTTCAGGCTGACTTTGTCCAGCGCGCGGTAGGGACCCTTGGGGGTGGGGAAGTCGATACTGACTTCGGAAAGTTGCAGATAGCTTTTCATGAGTTGAACTCCCTTTATTCGTTTAACGCAGTTCGGTTAGCGCAGGACGGCGGTTTTGTCCCAGCTGACGGTTTTCTGCAGAAACAGCATGGAGCGATCGAGCAGGAAGCCAATGAAGCCGATGACCAGCACGGCCACCATGATGCGGCCGAGCGAATTGGAGCTGCCGTTCTGGAATTCGTCCCACACGAATTTCCCGAGGCCGGGGCTCTGCGCCAGCATCTCGGCGGCGATCAGCACCATCCAGGCGATGCCCAGCGACAGGCGCAGACCGGTGAACATCAGCGGCAGCGAGGCCGGCACGATGATCTTGAACACATGGGTCATCACGGGCAGCCGCAACACCTTGCTGACGTTGAGCAAGTCCTTGCTCACGTTCGACACGCCGACCGCCGTGTTGATCACCGTCGGCCACAGGCAGCACAGCAGCACGGTGAGCATCGAGGTGATGAAGGACTTGGAGAAGGCCGGGTCATCGCTCACGTACACCGCACTCACCACCATGGTCACCAGCGGTAGCCAGGCCAGCGGCGACACCGGTTTGAATAGCTGGATCAGCGGGTTGACCGCGGTATAGACCGATTCGTTGAGCCCGATCAGGATGCCCAGCGGAATCGCAATTAATGAAGCCAGGAAGAAGCCGGCTAACACCGTCATCAGACTGGTGCCGATCTGGTCGA
>JBBQDI010000180.1:0-4356 GCA_038319505.1 Burkholderiales bacterium | reverse complement strand
CCTCTATCTGGGCTACTGGATCAAAGCCAGCCGCAAGATGGCTTACAAGAAACAGTACCCGCCGCTCGAAGGATTGCTCGACGGCCACTGGCTGGTTCTCGACGAATGAGAGCCTGGGGTTTGGCCATCCTGCTGGTGACGCTGCAGGGCTGTGCGCTCACCGTGAGCAATCCGCGCGCGCTGCAGCCAATCGACAGTTTCGCTCCATTGGCAAGTGATGCGCGCGTGTGGGTCGAGCCGGGCTATGAAGCCTATGGCGAGCGGGTGGCGGCTGCTTTACCCGCTGCCATCGCGCAAGTCGAGGCGGCGCATTACCTGCCGTTTGCCAAGCCGCCGCGCGTGTATGTCTGCGGCAGCGAAGCCTGCTTCAAGCGCTATGTGATGACGCCAAAACTCTCCGCTGCCGTTGTTCCGGACAATCGCCTGATCCTGTCGCCCAATCTCAATGGCAGGGAAAGCCAGCGGCTGCCCGCCATGCTGACCCACGAACTGGCCCACCTGCACCTGGGCCAGCGCATCGGCCACTATCACAGCACCCTGCCGGTCTGGTTTCATGAAGGCTGGGCATCGTTGACAGCCAATGGCGGGGGCGCGGAATACACGACGGATGCGCAGGCCTTCGCTGCAATCCGCGCCGGGCGCCGGATCGATCTCACCGCACTCGACACCTACGACAAGCGCCATCGCGCAGGCGCATTCGGGCTCAACATTTACGAGTTCTACCGTGAGTCCATGCTGCTGGTCGGCTGGCTCAAGGCGCAGGATGAAGCGCGTTTTCGCGAACTGGTGCTTGCCGTACAGGACAACGCCGATTTTCAGATCGCATTCTGGAACACCTATGGTCAGGCACCCGCCACCCGGCTCGCAGGATTTTTCGACGGCGTTCAGAGCGACCCCGCATTCAACGATAATGGCTCGACCCAGGCCGCACCCGCACAACCCTGAATCAACCAAACCATGAAACCCTACCTCGATTTGATGCGCCACGTGCTCGAGCACGGCACCCGTAAAGACGACCGCACCGGCACCGGCACCCTGTCGGTATTCGGCTGGCAGATGCGTTACAACCTGGCCGAAGGTTTTCCGCTGGTCACCACCAAAAAATGCCACCTGCGTTCCATCCTCCACGAACTGCTGTGGTTTTTGCAGGGCGACACCAACATCAAATACCTGAAGGAAAACGGCGTCTCGATCTGGGACGAGTGGGCCGACGCAAACGGCAACCTCGGCCCGGTGTACGGCCACCAGTGGCGCAGCTGGCCCAGGCCCGACGGCGGGACGATTGACCAGATCAGCGAAGTGGTGAATACGCTGAAGACCAACCCCGACTCGCGCCGCATCATCGTCTCGGCCTGGAACGTCGCCGACCTCGACAAGATGGCGCTGGCACCGTGTCATGCCTTCTTCCAGTTCTACGTCGCCGACGGCAAGTTGAGCTGCCAACTGTATCAGCGCAGCGCCGACATCTTCCTCGGCGTGCCGTTCAACATCGCCAGCTACGCGCTGCTGACATTGATGATGGCGCAGGTAACGGGCCTGAAGCCGGGCGACTTCGTCCACACCCTCGGCGACGCGCACCTCTATTCCAACCATCTCGACCAGGCGCGCGAGCAGCTCTCCCGCGAGCCGCGCTCATTGCCGACCATGACGCTGAACCCGGAGGTGAAGGATATTTTTGCGTTTCGCTTCGAGGACTTCACCCTGAGCGGCTACGACCCGCACCCGGCAATCAAAGCCCCGGTGGCCGTGTGAGCAAGGGCAGGAAGTGAATAAGCCGATACGTTTACAACTGTTTGCCCCGGGCTTGTCCCTACCACCGTTCGCCCTGAGCTTGTCGAAGGGCTGCCCGGCACACGCTCAAGAAAATCGGATAAATCAAAGGCCATGAAACCAACATGACCCAACACAAACCGCGCATCAGCGTCATCGCCGCGCTCGCCAAAAACCGTGTCATCGGCATCGAGAACCGCCTTCCGTGGCGCCTGCCGGAAGACCTTGCCCACTTCAAGGCACTCACCCACGGTCACCCCATCCTCATGGGCCGCAAGACTTTCGAGTCGCTCGGCCGTCCGTTGCCCGGCCGCACCAACATCGTCATCACTCGCAACACCAACTACAAGCCGGATGGCTGCCTGGTCGCTGACTCCATCCCCGCCGCGCTCGCCTTGTGCGCGGATGTCGACAAAGTCTTCTTCATCGGCGGCGCCGAACTCTATGCGCAGGTGATCCCGTTGGCCGATCGTCTGTATCTGACCGAAGTGGATATCGAAGCGCAGGGTGATGCCTGGTTCCCCGACTACGACCGCAACGCGTTCCGGGAAGTCTCGCGCGAGTCGCACACTGGCGAGAAGGGCGATGCGCTGCGGTTTGATTTTGTGGTGTATGAGCGTGGATAAGAATCGCTTTTAGCCACCATTACCTCGGACATTAGGCAGGACTATGGCTATAGATTCAGCACACAATGACTGGCTTGAAACTTACAAGTCGCTCATTTCATTTTCTACTGAAGGTTTCAAATTCTGCGCTCTTGTAAACGGTGGTGCGGCAGTAGCGATCCTTGCTTACCTAGGTAATGTTGCGGGAAAGAATGGAACCGTCCCAGACATGCGCTGCGCGATGGCCGCATTTTTGCTGGGTTTGTTTTCATGTGGTGTAGCGATGTTATTTGCGTATCTTACCCAGCTAACTCGTCTTAACCAGCTATCACAGAACCTGGACACAAGAAAAGATTGGCACTGGTGGGTAGCGGTGTTTTTCATTGCGGTTAGCTTAATTTCGTTTGCGTGTGGTTCTTGGTTCGCTGTGGTGACATTTAAGTAAACAACATGTGATAGACCACGGTTTACGTGTGATTTATTTGAGCAGTTAAAGGAAAACTAGAGTGGATGTGAATATCAGCAACGCAACCCTGCAGCGGAGTGCTGCATGAGCGGTTTGCCAAAATGCCCGCAGTGCGATTCGGAATACGCCTACGAAGACGGCACGATGCTGGTGTGTCCGGAATGTGCACATGAATGGCCGAAAGATGCCCCTGCAAGTACTGACGACGTACGGGTGGTGCGCGATTCCAACGGCAATGTGCTCGCGGATGGCGACATGATCACGGTGATCAAGGACTTGAAGGTGAAAGGTTCGTCTTCGGTGGTGAAGGTGGGTACCAAAGTGAAGATCATTCGCCTGGTCGAGGGCGATCACGACATCGACTGCAAGATCGAAGGCATTGGCGCGATGCAGCTGAAATCGGAATTTGTGAAGAAGGTGTAGGGCAGCCGGATTTCGCCTGGACTCATCGATAGAAAAACGGGGCCGCGGCCCCGTTTTTGATTGTGACAGCGGACGGGTTCAGCTGCGCGCGCCCATCGCCAGCGCGCGATTTTTGCCGGCCTGTCGGGCCTGTTCGGCGGCGTCGCGATCCTCGGTGTCGCTGACCCGGCTGCCCAGGCTTTCCAGCGCGATCTGGCCCAAAAGCGTGGATCAACTGCATTTCCGCGACCTGAACACCGATTTCGCCCCTTGAGGGAGCCCCCCACCCTATCAGCAAGCCAGTCCGGAAGTTTCACCACAAGGTCGGTTTGGGCCGAGAAGGGCGACATGACGCGTGTTCAGCCTCATTCGTGGGCGGAATGGCTGATGCCTGACCCCACCGTTGCGATCGCCCATTTATGTCCTACACTTCAGTCGATCCGTTTTTTTTATACGCTCATTGGCGGGTTGATTGTAAACACACGCTGGCGACCACAATACTTGAGGACAACGCAATGTTCATGAGCAACCCCTTTTCCGAGCTGTCGGCGTTCATCTCACCCACAATCATGCAGGGTTATATTGTCTTGATGGTTCTGCTGGTGGTCGGCGGGACCATCCTTGACATGATCCACAAGAAAAGCGCCCAGTATTTTTTCGAGAATGCTAAAAAAGCACAAAAGCGCGCAAAACGGCAAGTGGGCGGCGGCGAAAAGGCATCGATCGCAATTCAAGTGCTGGCGAACGAAGTGCTCACGTCGGGCGAGTTCTGCAATACAAGACGCAGGCTTTCGCATCTGTTGATCATGTACGGCTTCATCATATTTGTCGTGACTACCGTCATTATGATTTTTGGCTACCCAACGCCCGCGACGCCTACCCCTCCCATCCTGCCGCAACTCTGGCATATCGGTGCGCTGATGCTTTGCGTGGGTGGATACTGGTTCTGGTTTTTTATCCGCGTCGATGTGTCTGCGGAAGGTCTTTCCTGGTATCGCTTCGAGCGTGCGGATTTGTTTATTGTCTCGCTGCTCACGACCGCGACGTTCGGATTAATCTGGTCATTTACCCAATCGCAAGGCATTGCCGGATGGTCAACCCTGTTCTTTGTTT
>JBBQDI010000179.1:0-4360 GCA_038319505.1 Burkholderiales bacterium | reverse complement strand
GGTTGATCAATACGCCTATTACCAGTGTTCGGTGCTCGGTGTGCAGCAGGTTGCGCCCGAGGACACGGCATCCTATGGCATCGTTGACTCCTCCCCCATGGCCGAACGCGTGTCACGCATCAACGCCATCGTGGAAAAGCCCAAACCCGAGGACGCGCCCTCCAACCTGGGTGTGGTCGGGCGCTACATCCTCACCCCGCGCATCTTTCATCACATCGAACATCTCACGCCTGGCGCCGGTGGCGAATTGCAACTGACCGATGCCATTGCCGCCTTGCTGAAAGAACAGCAGGTGCTGGCCTATGCGTTCGACGGGGTTCGCTATGATTGCGGCAGCAAATTAGGCTATTTGCAGGCCACGGTGGAATACGCCTTGAAGCACGCTGAGGTGCAGGAAGAATTCTCGGCGTACCTGAAGAATCGAATCTGTTGAATTTTGTCTGTTGAGTGGGGTACGCAAGGCAACCAGGGTGGACGCTATAGTCAGCTTTGTTGAGCAGGGCGCCGGCACAGAGTGATTATTAGGTTACACATTTCACGTTCTTAGAAGGCTTAACGGTGTTAAGGGTGTTTGCCTGAACACTGGAATACACCGATTCCAGCAGCCACGCATCCAGTTTGTCCGCAGGCATGGGTCTGCCCATGAAATAACCCTGTGAGTAATCGCAGCCGAGTATTTCAAGAATGTCCCAGGCGTCCTGGGTTTCCACCCCCTCGGCGGTCACCTTGAGCCCCAGATTGTGCGCGAGATCGATGGTGGAACGTACGATCACGGCATCGTTTTCGGCCTCTGCCATATGGGTCACAAAGGATTTGTCGATTTTGAGTTCATCAACCGGCAGCCGTTTGAGATAGGCGAGCGAGGAATAACCGGTGCCGAAGTCATCGATTGCGAACGTCACCCCCATGCGGTTGATTTCGGTGAGGATGGCCAGGCTGTCGGTGGGGTTGGACATGACCGCGCTTTCGGTAATTTCGAGGGTCAGATATTTCGGGTCCATGCCACTTTCAGTGAGCAGCGCAAGAACACTGGCGGGCAGTGCCATATCGTGCAGGTTGCGTGCGGAGAGGTTGACCGCCATGGTCAGGATGTGGCCCTGTTGATGCAGGATTACCAGTTGTGAGAGCGCCGTTCTGAGTACCCAGTGGGTAAGCGGCCCAATCAGGCCCATGTCTTCCGCCAGGGGAATGAAGCTGTCCGGCGAAAGGAAGCCGCGCTGCGGATGGTTCCAGCGTACCAGTGCTTCGATGCCGACAATGCGAAGACTTTGATGGTCAATCTGCGGTTGATAGTACAGGCTTAACTGATTCAACAGGATGGCTTCGCGCAACTCACTTTTCAGTGAGAGATCGCCGCGGTTGCTGCGTTCCTGATCTGGTGCATACAGCGCGTAACCCATGCCCGCGCGTTTCGCCACATACATTGCAATATCGGCATATCGAAGCAGTTCACTGGGTTCGGCGCATTGAGCGGGATAGAACGTGATACCCAGACTCGCACTGATGTCGATGCTCTCGTTTTGCCAGTGAAAGGGTTTGTCCAAAGCGGTGAGAATCTTGTTTGCGATGAACGCGGCCCCTTTGGGTTCCAGGTTGTGTATCAACAAAACATATTCGTCTCCGCCCAGCCGTGCCACGGTGTCCTCGCCGCGTACGGTCTCCTTCAAACGGTGTCCCACTTCACGCAGTAATTCGTCGCCCACGTCATGGCCCAGGGTATCGTTGACTTCCTTGAAGCGGTCCAGGTCCATCAGCACCACGCCAAATGAAAGATGTTCACGCTTGGACAATTCGATCTCGTGTTCGAGCCGGTCAAGCAACAGCGAGCGGTTGGCCAAACTGGTCAGCGGGTCATACATGGCCTGGGTTGCGAGTTGCCTGGCCTGGCGCGCCACCCGCTGGCTGACAAACCCGGCAATCATCATGCCTATCAGGAGTGCCGCTGAACCCAGTCCCAGCATCAGGTCGCGCACGCGCGCATACGATTTCTCGGCAGCCAGCACTGCAGAGACGGTTTGCTGGCGTTGCAACCCAAGCAAAATATTGACTTGATCGGAGATGGCGCGCTGCCGGGGCATGGCCACGTTGCGGATCTGGTTGAAAATTTGGGTTGGGTCGTTGATGAAGGTGGACATGTCGACGACCTTTTGCACTTCGGGATGCGCCTCGCGGGTCAGTTCGCGGATTTTTTCCAGTATTTCATGTTCCTTCTGGCTGAGCGACATGCTCATGAAGCGGTCCCGGGCCTTGATGTAGAGCCTGCCTTGCGCATTGAATCGTTGAATCTCGTCATCCTTCTTGAATGGGTCGGCGAGAATGGGCAGGGTGTGCATGGAGAGCGCGCGCTCACGCAGTGCACTCTGCATTTCCGTCGCGAGTTCGATCTTGACGTTGTTGATCCGGGCGATGTCTTTCAGGCGCTGATTGGCTTCGGCCACATAGCGCAAACCGATTGCGCTGAGCGACACCATCAGGGTGAGCACGACGACAAAGCCGAGCCCGATCCGGGCACTCATCCCAAGATTTTGCGCGCGTTGCTTCATTTATCCAGAACCTATAATCCCTGAATGTTCATTTTCACATGTGGTGCATGAGTAAAGGGTCCATAGTGCTTATGCTTAACTCATAGGGTTAATCGGCAGGCTGATTGCATCCTTTAACGAACCCGCACCCAGCAAACATGCTGCTGCGCACGGTTCGCTGGGTTTTGACCGCATAGACGGTCCTTCACTGGCCTATTCTCATGGAAGGGGTTGGGTGGCATCACTGCAACGATTCATGTGTCTTGCCATGCAGCCAGACGGCGGCTTCCAGTGCATTGCCTGCTTCCATTCCTTGCCCCAGTAGTGCGGCCACCATGCCGGTGAGGCGGTCACCCGATCCGGCCTGGGAAAGCCAGGGGCCGCCGCTGGTGTTGATGGCGTAGCGGCCATCGGGGTGGGCAATCACGGTGCCGGCGCCCTTCAGCGCAAGGTGTGCACGGTAGCTCAGGCTCAGATTGCGGGCGACCTCGATGCGGCTTGTCTGAACGTCTGCTCCGGTCACGCCCAGCAGGCGCGCGGCTTCGCCAGGGTGTGGGGTGAGCAGGGTGGGATGGGTGCGCTGGGCGGCACGTTTGGCCAGTATGGGGTCGCTGGCCAACAAATTCAGGGCGTCGGCATCCAGCACCAGCGGGCAGGCTGCCGCGAGTGCCGTCTCCAGCAGGGCATGGGCACGTGGACTTTGCCCCAGTCCGGGCCCGATCGCCAGCACGCTCAAGTGCGTATTCAGAAGCATCTCGGGGATGGCAAGCATCAGCCGTGGTTCGCCGTAATCGACTGCGATGCGATCATCCAGCAGGCCTAGGGTCACGCTGCCCGCACCCTGTTGCAGCGCAGCGCGCCCGGCGATCAGGGCGGCGCCCACCATGCCGTGGCTGCCGCCGATAATGCCGACATGGCCGAACTGGCCTTTGTGGCTGTTTCGGGCACGTGCGGGCAGCTGGTGGCGACTGTCCAGATGCGTCAGGGTGATGCCCGGAGTCGCGGGCAGGGCAGCAGGATCAACGCCAAGCAGATCGAGATGAAGCTCACCGGCGGCATCCGGCCCGTCGGCAGTGAAGAGGCCGGGCTTGAGGCCGAGAAACGTCAGCGTGTGGTCGGCACGCAGGGCGCAACCGCGAATCCGGCCACTGTCGCTGTCGAGGCCGCTCGGCACATCGAGTGCCAGTCTGGGGCAGGCCAAGTCATTGCATTGTGTGATCCAGTGGGCTTCTTCACCCGCCACGTCGCGCGTCAGCCCCACGCCGAACAGGCCGTCGATGACGAGACTGTATCGCTGCATGGACGGAATGTCGGGCAGGATCGTGCCGCCGCTTTCACGCCAGGCGGCCCAGGCGCGCGCGGCATCCGGGGGCAGCCGTGCCGGGTCGGCGCGGCTCACGACGACCACGCGACTTCCGTGGGCGGCAAGATAACGCGCAGCGACCAGCGCATCGCCGCCATTGTTGCCCGGACCCGCCAGAATCAGGACCGGTTCGCCTGACTCGCGGGCTAGCCTGCCTGCCAGTTCGGCCGCCGCCGCACCGGCCTTTTCCATCAGTGATTCATCAGGATGGGTTGCCATCCATTGCTGCTCAATGGCCCGGATGTCGGCAGCCATGAATAAAGGCGGGGAGATGAGTGAAAGCGGGGTGATCGGCATCGGGTCAGCACTTCCGTGGTCGTGGCATATGCCAATCTTAATCCCGGCTGCCACGCATCTGAGGCGTAAGATGTTCGCACCCTGTTGCATGGCATGTCTGGCTACCCGTGTTGCGTGGCGATGATTTGCAAGTGTTGGCGGGCGACCTAAACTGAATATTATTAAAAAGTGCCAAGGA
>JBBQDI010000178.1:0-4371 GCA_038319505.1 Burkholderiales bacterium | reverse complement strand
ACCAACAATTGATCCAGCATCACGCCCTCCTCCAATCTAGGCGGTGCGTATTGTTTTACCGCCTAGATTGAATCTAGGACAAATCCATCACCAGTGCTACTTGGGTGTTTTCTGCCAAGATCATGGAATCCACCTTGTAGGCCTCAAGATCGATTCCCATACGGATCGGGCTACCAGCCTTGGCAGACTCGATCGAGGTGGCGTCAAGCTCGAAACGCAGGAAATGCACTGCCGAGGTTTTTTCGGCGTTTTCGCGTTTCATGTCCTCGTCGGCAATGGCATGTACACGAGGCTGCTCAGCTACCTGCACCCACACGCGATCCTCGATACCCTTCAGTTTTTCCAGCGCCACCTTGCGCGCGTCCGGGTCGGAATACTGGATCATCATGGTGGCTTTCCAGTTGCTGCCGTCCGGAACCAACGGGTTGTAAGCGTCGAGTTCATCCTGGATACCGGCATCTTCAAACGTGCGTTCGGCACGCAACATTTCCTGAATCTGGTAACGCATGGTTTTTTCGTCTTCGAAAATCAGCGAGACGTGATCGCCCAGTTCGACCATGCGATTCTTTTTGTGCGCCATGATTTCGGCACGCAGGGTGGTGCGTACCTTGGCATACGCCTCAAGGGTCATCAGGCTATCACGGGTAATGTGCGGCATATTCATCTCCTTGCTAAATGACTCAATCCAGACCGTAGGCAATGCGCAGCAGCGTAATCGGGTGCTGTTTCTGCGCAGTGGTTTCACCCATGCCTTGCAGGATATGGCGCGCGGCAATCGCACAGTCCGAGCTCACATAATCGGCTTGCGGCTCGGCCATCAGCCGAAACACCGGCTTGCCGATCTTCATCGACTTGTCGAAGTATTCGCGCTTCACGCCCCAGGTGCCATCGTGTCCGGAGCAGCGCTCGACCAGCGTCACCTTGGCACCGGCCAGTTGCAACGCATCGCGCGTCTTGTTGCCGATGTTCTGCACCCGCTGGTGACAAGGCACGTGATACGCCACCTTGCCGAGCGGCGCCTTGAATTCCGTCTTCAGCAGGCCGTCGACATTGCGCGCCATCAGGTATTCGAACGGGTCCCACATCGCTTCTTTCACCGCTTGCACATCTGCATTGTCCGGGAACATCAACGGCAGCTCCTGCTTGTACATCAGCGTGCACGAAGGCACCGCGGTCAGGATCGCGTAGCCTGCCTTGGCAAGCTTGGCCAAATGCGGAATGTTGACCTCCATCAGCTTTTCCACCGCGTCGAGATCGCCCAGTTCCAGCTTGGGCATGCCGCAGCAGGCTTCCTTCTCTACCATCACCGCCGGAATTTCATTGTGTGCCAGCAGCTTCAGCAAATCGTGGCCGATGCCGGGCTCGTTGTAATTGACGTAGCAGGTGGCATAGATCGCCACCTTGCCGGGTGTACGCTGACCGTCTTTCACTGCAAAATCGCCTTCTGGCTTGGCGGTGGAACGGAATGTCGCGCTGTCGTATTCCGGCAGCACGCGATCGGCGTGAATGTGCAGCACGCTATCGACAATCTTGCGGATCGGCTTGCTCTTGAGACTGGCGTTCACCGCCTGCACCACCACCGGAATCGACGCGAGCTTGCCCATCGCATCGGTCGACGACAGCAACTTGTCGCGGAACGTTGTCCCGCCCTTCTTGTATTTGACTGCCTTGGCACGCAGCATCACATGCGGGAAATCGATATTCCACGGATGTGGTGGCACGTAAGGACATTTGGTCATGTAGCAGAGATCGCACAGATAGCACTCGTCCACTACCTTCATGTAGTCGGACTTGGCGACACCATCCACTTCCATCGTCGAAGACTCATCCACCAGGTCGAACAGCGTGGGAAACGCAGTGCACAGCGACACGCAGCGGCGGCAGCCATGGCAGGCGTCAAACACTCGCTCCATTTCATGGTGAAGCTTTTCTTCGTCGTAGAAATCCGGGTTTTTCCAGTCGAGAGGATGACGGGTCGGGGCTTCGAGGTTGCCTTCGCCTATGCTCATGCGAACTCCAATTTAGACTTGGTATAAACAGAACAGCAGATTCAAAAAAAGCGGGCCGAATGCGACCCGCTTTTTTTTCAAGCTGCATTACGCGTCAAGCGAGTCCAGGGTCTTCTGGAACTTGTTGGCGTGTGAACGCTCGGCCTTGGCCAGCGTCTCGAACCAGTCAGCGATTTCGTCGAACCCTTCCGTACGTGCATCCTTGGCCATGCCGGGATACATGTCGGTGTATTCGTGAGTTTCGCCTGCAACTGCGGTTTTGAGGTTGTCGGCGGTGGGGCCGAACGGCATGCCGGTGGCGGGGTCGCCGCACTTTTCCAGATACTCCAGATGACCGTGCGCGTGGCCGGTTTCACCTTCAGCGGTGGAACGGAACACCGCAGCCACGTCGTTGTAGCCTTCCACGTCGGCCTTTGCTGCGAAATAGAGGTAACGGCGGTTTGCCTGCGATTCGCCGGCAAAAGCGTCCTTCAGATGGCCTTCGGTTTTCGATCCTTTGAGTTGCATAACCTGATCTCCTTGTTTGACATTGATATGCTTTGCAGCACTGAGTTTTCCATCGCCCTCCAGCGTCTGGCTAAGTCATTCATAGCAGACGGGACAGCGGCTGAAATCCGGTTTTTAGACTAAGTCTAATACCTGAACGAAGATTAAACCCGCTCCGATAACGCTGTCAACCTCGCATTCAGGTAGGCCAATGATTTCAAAGGCTTCCACGCGTATCCTGGAAGAATGCGCCCATTGATAAGCGCTAGCAAAGAAATGCTGGCATGAAATTAGCTCATCTCCGAGTGTCCGATCCTTGGGAGCTGAGCCGTGATGATGAATCGAAACACCCTGCCACCCGCCACACGCGGCGACATCGTGGAATCCGAGTTGCTCGAAATTCTGCAAACAGTGATTGATGCCCGCTGCGGTTTGTCGGCAATTCATCATCTGCTTGATGGCGCCCAGACAATGTCCGACATCCATACCCGATTCGCCCAATGGGAGACCAGCCAGCACGCAGTCAAGTTGCAATCAACCTAACACACCAGAAAATGAGGCCGCGAGTAGGACACGTCCCATACCGCTTTGGCAGGTGACAGTTCGACTCCACACGTACGTTGGTACATGGTTGATCAAAGTCCGATAAGCCTCTATCTGTTTCATACGCCACAGCTTTCTCTTTATGCCCTTTAGGGTGCTCACGTGTAGAGCGTGGATGTTGCCGCTTCAGCGGCACTACATTCCACGGCCTGCTCCTCGCGGGTACACTCTCGGTTCAAACGGAGACCCGCCATGAGCTTTGACAAAACCAAATCCGACGCCGAATGGCGTGCAGAACTGAGCCCCGAACAATATCGTGTTCTGCGCGAGCACGGCACCGAACAGGCGTTTACCGGCGAATACTGGGACAACCACGAATCAGGCGAATACCGCTGCGCGGCTTGCGGCGAACCCCTGTTTACATCCGATACAAAGTTTGATTCCGGCACTGGCTGGCCGAGCTTTTATCAGGCACTGAACAGCGATGCGGTGGCAGAAAAGCACGATATCAGCCACGGGATGGAACGGGTTGAAGCCCTGTGCCGCCGCTGCGGTTCGCATCTGGGCCATGTATTCCCCGATGGCCCAGCCCCCACCGGTCAGCGCTATTGCATCAACTCAGCCTCGCTGAACTTTCAGAAAAAGCAGGACTGAATTTTGCATATTTTCGATGCGCAGATTGCTGCGATCACGGCTGCCACGCCCAGCATCCATGCGCTACGGCTTACGATCCCTGATGCGCGCTTTCGTTTTCTGCCCGGGCAATGGGTGGATCTCGGTGTCGACATTGACGGCGTCGCGCATACCTCGGGCTATTCGATTACCTCTTCGCCCGTGCACACAGGCGAAATCGAGCTGGCGATCAAGGCCAGCGCGCGGCATCCGCTGTCGCGCTGGGTGCACGAGCGCGCCCGGGTGGGTGACCGTGTACGCGTGACGCAGGGCCAGGGGCCGTTTGTCTACCTGCCCGAGATGAGCGACAACGTCGTACTAATCGGCGGGGGTGTGGGCATTACACCGCTGCTATCCATATTCCGCCATGTGCGCGATGCGGGCCTGCCGACCCAGACACATCTTGTTTACAGCGTATCGGAGCGTCACGAAATCCTGTTCCACAACGAACTCGACGCGTCCGTGCAGGCACATGACAATCTGCACGTGAGCATCACCATCACCCAGCCCGATGCCAGCTGGCGTGGGCTTACCGGACGCATCGATCCGGTCAAGCTGCACGCGCTTGATGTCCCAGATGACACGCTCTATTATCTGTGCGGCCCCAAGGGCATGGTCGAAGACATGAGCACCCTGCTGCATGATCTGGGCGTTCCGATGA
>JBBQDI010000177.1:0-4376 GCA_038319505.1 Burkholderiales bacterium | reverse complement strand
CCCATGATTGCAGGTCGGCCAGGCCGAGTTCGTCGCGGGCAAACGCCTTGAGTTCCTCGAAGTCTTTTTCCGCATAGGGACGGGCGCGGACGCCAAGTTCGTCGAGAAACTTCAGAACCTCGGCCGGGGTGTCGGCCATCTTGGCTGCCAGCGATACCTGCGCGTAGCTGTCAAAGCCGAGCAGCTGGGCCGCTTCGCGCCGCAGCTTGAGGATGCTGGCGATCAGCGGCGTGTTGTCCCACTCGGGCTTGCCAAACTCGGAAGCGCGGGTGACATAGGCGTGATACATCTGCTCGCGCAGGTCACGGTTGTCTGCGTACTGCATGACAGGCAGATAGGACGGCATGTGCAGGGTGAGCTTCCAGCCGGTTTTGCCATCAGCCTGGGCCGCCGCCTGCATTGCGGCCAGCACGTCGTCGGGCACGCCGGCCAGTTGCGCGGCATCGTCGATGACCAGCGCGAAATCGTTGGTCGCGTCCAGGATGTTTTCCTCGAACTTGGCCGACAGTTGCGCCAGCTCTTCCTGCACCTGCATGAAGCGGGCTTTCTTGTCGGCAGGCAATTCGGCGCCGCCGAGGCGGAAATCACGCAGCTCATTGTCGACAATTTTCTTGCGCGGGGCAGACAGCGCCTCGAAATCGGGGCGGGCTTTCAGCGCCTTGAACTTGGCAAATAAGGCCTCGTTCTGTCCCATTTCTGCGTAGTAGATGGTGATCTTGGGCAGGTTGGCGTTATACGCCTCGCGCAGTTCGGGCGAATCCATCACCGAATGCAGGTGCGACACCTGGCCCCAGGCGCGCCCCAGTTTTTCATTGGCATCGTCCAGCGGGGCCACGAAGGCATCCCACTCGGCGGGCGTATCGGCAGCCATGGCGCGCGCCACCGCGGCACGGCAGTCGGACAGCAGTGGGTCGATGGCGGGGGTGACCCATTCGGGTTTGAATTCGGCAAAACGGGGCAGACCGGAAAAATCAAGCAATGGATTCATGGTGGGATGACGGGTTGGGGGGACAGGGAATTATACTTTCGGGCTGTAAACGAGTTTTCAACCCCATGACAGACAAGGTTAACGCTGACTGGATTGCGCCGCATCACGGCATCACCCCCACGCTTGCCGCTGGCGCCTGGGTGCATCCGCGTGCCACGGTGATCGGTGAAGTCAGCCTGGGCATCGATGCCTCGGTGTGGCCGGGCGCAGTGATCCGGGGCGATGTGAACAGCATCACTATCGGTGAGGCCAGCAATATCCAGGACGGTAGCGTGCTGCACGTGTCGCACAAGACGCCGGCCAACCCGGCGGGCGGGCCGCTTGTCATCGGCGCGCGCGTGACGGTCGGCCATACGGTGATCCTGCATGCCTGTACGATTGAGGACGAATGCCTGATCGGCATGGGCAGTATCATTCTTGACCGTGCCGTGATCCAGAAGCATGTTTTGTTGGGCGCGGGGTCGCTGGTGCCGGAAGGCCGTGTGCTCGAATCCGGTCATCTGTATCTCGGACGCCCCGCCAAATTGGTGCGCAAGCTGACCGACGCAGAAATCACGTATTTCAACTACTCCGCCGAGCACTATGTGCAACTCGCGCGGTCCTATCTTCCTTCCGTCTCCTGACCGCTGCTCCATGAAACTTGCCAAACCCCTTTTCATCGCCATTGCCGTCCTCGCCATCGTGGGTGCATTGGCTTACGCCCTGATGGACAAAGCCAGCGCGCCGGCAGCCACCTTCACCACCCTCGAGGGCAAGCCTATCGTCCTGAGTGAGCTGCGCGGCAAAATTGTAGTGGTCAATTTCTGGGCGACATCCTGTCCAGGCTGCATCAAGGAAATGCCGGAGCTGGTCGAAACCTACAAGCAATACAAGGACCGCGGATTCGAAGTCGTCGCCGTGGCGATGAGCTACGATCCGCCCAACTACGTGCTCAATTTCGTGCAGACGCGACAATTGCCATTTCCGGTGGCGCTCGATGTCGATGGCGCACATGCACGTGCCTTCGGCAACGTGCAGCTCACGCCCACCAGTTTCATCATCGGCAAGGACGGCAGCATCATCGAAGAAAAGCTGGGTGAACTCGATTTCGAGAAACTGAAATCCCTGCTGGACAAGGAGTTGTCATGATGAAGGCACGCGTCGCAGCGTTCTTGCTTGCCGCCTTGACTGGGTGCGGCTCGACCGGCATGGACACGGCAGCAAAGCCTCATTCCCAACCCGTTGCGGGCAAAGCCTTGCCCTTTGCGCCGCCGCCCCCATCGATGCCGGAAGAAGGGGCTGTGTGCGCTGCAGACATGAAACAATGTGCCGACGGCAGCACCGTTATCCGCAATGCGACCCAAGACTGTGCTTTTGACCGCTGCCCGGACGCAAGCAACAAATAACTTTTACTGGATCATTTCCTCATGGCGCAATACGTTTATTCCCTCAATCGCGTTGGCAAGATCGTGCCGCCCAAGCGGCATATTCTGAAAGACATTTCCCTCAGCTTTTTTCCCGGCGCAAAAATCGGCCTGCTCGGCCTCAACGGCTCCGGCAAGTCCTCGCTCATTCGCATCATGGCGGGGGTGGATACCGACATCGAGGGCGAAGCGATCCCGATGCCGGGGATCCGCATTGGCTACCTGCCGCAGGAGCCGCAGCTCGATCCGACGCAAACGGTGCGCCAAGCGGTGGAAGCAGGGTTGGGTGAAATCGTCGAGGCTAAAAAAAGGCTCGAGGAAGTCTATGCGGCCTATGCCGAACCCGATGCCGATTTCGACAAGCTGGCCGAAGATCAGGCGCGTTGCGAAGCGATCATCGCCACGGCAGGCGCCGACCTCGACACGCAGATGGAAATTGCCGCCGATGCGTTGCGACTGGCGCCGTGGGACGCGGTGATCGGCAACCTGTCGGGCGGCGAGAAGCGCCGCGTTGCGCTGTGCCAGTTGCTGCTGTCCAACCCCGACATGCTGCTGCTGGATGAGCCGACCAACCACCTCGACGCCGAATCGGTCGACTGGCTGGAGCAGTATCTGGTGCGCTACCCGGGCACTGTGGTGGCGGTGACGCACGATCGCTATTTTCTCGATAACGCCGCCGAGTGGATCCTCGAACTCGACCGCGGCCATGGCATTCCATGGAAGGGCAACTACACCAGCTGGCTGGAGCAGAAAGAAGCGCGGCTCGAGACCGAGGGCAAGCAGGAACTCGGTCGGATCAAGACCATGAAGCAGGAACTCGAATGGGTGCGACAGAACCCCAAGGCGCGCCAGGCCAAGTCGAAGGCGCGTCTGGCGCGTTTCGAGGAACTGAATTCGGTTGAATACCAGAAGCGCAACGAGACGCAGGAAATCTTCATCCCGGTCGGCGAGCGTCTCGGCGACAAGGTGATCGACTTCACTCACGTGACGAAATCCTTTGGCGACCGCCTGTTGATCGACAACCTGTCTTTCAGCGTGCCGCCCGGTGCCATCGTCGGCATTATTGGCCCCAACGGCGCGGGCAAATCGACCTTCTTCAAAATGATCACGGGGCTGGAAAAACCGGACAGCGGTGAAGTGGATATCGGCCAGACGGTTAATCTCGCCTATGTTGATCAGAGCCGCGATGCGCTGAGTGCCGACAAGACCGTGTTCGACGAAGTGGCCGAAGGCCGCGATATCCTGACCGTGGGGCGCTACGAAATTCCGTCGCGCGCCTACCTCGGACGCTTCAATTTCAAAGGGGGTGATCAGCAAAAACGTGTCGGTAGCTTGTCTGGCGGTGAGCGTGGCCGTCTGCATCTGGCCAAGACACTGATCGCGGGCGGCAACGTGCTGCTGCTAGACGAACCGTCCAACGACCTCGATGTGGAAACCCTGCGTGCGCTGGAAGATGCCCTGCTGGAGTTTGCCGGTTGCGTGATGGTGATTTCGCACGACCGCTGGTTCCTCGACCGCATCGCTACCCACATCCTCGCCTTCGAAGGTGATTCGCAGGTGGTGTTCTTCCCCGGCAACTATCAGGAATACGAGGCGGACAAGAAGAAGCGCCTGGGTGAAGAAGGGGCCAAGCCGAAGCGCATTCGTTACAAACCCATCAGTCGGTAAACACACCATGATTCTGGCAACCTTGACCGAGTCTGGCCGTTTTGAAGCGCTGCATCCGCTGTTCGCACGCGCCTTCGAATTTCTGCACAGCACGGAGTTGATGGCGCTCGCGCCCGGCAAACATGCCGTGCAGGGTGAACAGATCTTCGCCATCGTCGAGGCGTGTTCGGGCCGGACGCGGGCAGAAGCGAAACTGGAATGCCATCGCCGCTATATCGACATTCAACTGGTGCTAGAAGGCATCGACGAAATGGGCTGGAAGCCGCTGGCCGATTGCGTGGACCCGGCAACCGAATACGATGCTGCGTGCGATATCC
>JBBQDI010000176.1:0-4410 GCA_038319505.1 Burkholderiales bacterium | reverse complement strand
GGCTGAGGCCCAGAATGCACTGACTGCCGCTGCCTGAAGTGTCCTGATCAGGGTTCGGCCGTGACGCGTCTGCCGATCAGTCTTCAGTCGCTCATCATCCAGTGCGCCGCCCTGTTACTGATCGTTCTGCTGAAATCACTGCTTCAATCTGTTTTTTCAACTCAACCTGAACTGTGGCAACTTGCCCTTGCGCAAGGGAGCGTAGCCGCCTTGCTGAGCCATTTTGGACGACAACCCGTCTGGTGGCCACCGCTGCATTTTGTCTTTTTCCCCACCATCCTTCTAGCCCAGCGGGCCAGTGTGCCATCCTGGTTTTATCTGGGTGCATTTTTGCTGCTGGTGCTGTTCTACTGGAGCAGTTTTCGCACGCGGGTGCCCTTGTACCTGTCTGATCGCAAGGCCTGGCAGGCCTTGATACCCTTGTTGCCCTCAACACAGGCGTTCCGTTTCATTGATCTCGGCAGTGGGCTGGGGGACGTGCCGATGTATCTGGAACCCCGCTTTCCACAGGGACGTTTTTACGGTACCGAGATCGCCCCGGCTCCCTGGCTCATCAGCCGCTTGCGTGCCTGGTTCAAGCGCAGCCGGGTGATTTTCCTGCGGCGGGATTACACCGCCCTTGACCTGGCCGAATACGACATTGTGTTTGCCTTTCTCTCGCCTGCCGCCATGCCCGCTCTGTGGCAACAGGCGCAAGACCAGATGCGTAGTGGCAGCCAGTTCATCAGCCTGTCATTTGCGGTGAGTACACGTCAACCGGACCACATGGTGACACTGGCTGAAGGCGAACGACACACCTTGTATGCATGGCGGATGTGACATGCAATCACGCGTAAATACTCATGCTGCCCCATCAAGTTTCTTCCGCTGCGGTCGAATCCTTACCTTGAAAGCCCCGGCTTTGAATGAAGAAAACGCCGGGCGGATCAAGAATCCCCCCAGCGAACCTGACAAAAGGAAGAAGCAGTCGTGTTAGTCATCGTTGGATACTTAATCGTAATGGCCAGCGTCTTTGGCGGTTTTGCGCTGGCAGGCGGACATCTGGCGGCGCTGTTTCAGCCAGTGGAATTGCTGATGATTGGCGGCGGCGCGGGCGGCGCTTTCCTGGTCGGCAATAACAGCAAGGCCGTGAAGGCCACGCTGAAGGCCCTGCCGACTGTGCTCAAGGGATCGAAATACACGCGCGCGCTCTACATGGACATGATGTCCCTGTTGTATGAGCTGCTGACCAAGATCCGCAAGGAAGGCTTGATGTCGGTGGAGGCCGATGTTGATGCGCCCGAGAGCAGTCCGTTGTTTACGAAGTATCCATCCATTATGGCCGATCACCACATCATCGAGTTTCTCACCGATTATCTGCGCCTGATGGTGAGCGGCAGCATGAATGCATTTGAAATCGAGAACCTGATGGATAACGAAATCGAAACCCACCATCACGAAGGCGAGGTGCCGGTACATGTCGTCGCCAAGCTCGGAGATGGTTTGCCCGCATTCGGTATCGTGGCAGCAGTGATGGGCGTGGTGCACACAATGGAATCGGTCGGCCTGCCACCCGCGGAACTGGGAATTCTGATTGCACACGCGTTGGTCGGAACCTTCCTTGGTATTTTGCTGGCCTACGGTTTCGTCGGTCCGCTTTCTGGTCTGCTTGAACAAAAACTGCATGAGTCAACCAAGATGTACCAGTGCGTCAAGGTCACCCTTCTGGCCAGCATCAACGGCTACGCGCCGGCAATTGCGGTCGAATTCGGACGCAAGGTGCTGTTCTCCACCGAGCGTCCGTCCTTCAGCGAGTTGGAAGAGTATGTGAAAGGCGCGAAATCGCGCTGATTTTCACTGCCTCCATGGATAAACCAAGGTCATCCCGCATACGGAGCATCAATACCCAAAGGGCATAAATGAGCGAGCAAAAAGCGCCCATCATCGTCAAACGCATCAAGAAGGTGGCAGGAGGCCATCACGGCGGGGCATGGAAGATTGCCTATGCTGACTTCGTGACCGCGATGATGGCTTTCTTTTTGCTTATGTGGCTGCTGGGTTCGACTGCCAAGGGCGACCTGAATGGAATCGCGAATTATTTCAAGACGCCCCTGAAAGTGGCCATGCAGGGGGGCTCGGGTAGCGGCGATAGTTCCAGCGTCATCAAGGGCGGCGGTACAGACCTCTCCCGCAAGACTGGGCAGGTAAAAAAAGGCCAGACTGTAGCGGATAAAAAATCCTACAACCTGGAAGCGGCAAAAGCCGAGCTCGAACGCATCGAGACGGTCAAGCTCAAACAGCTCAAGAAAAATCTCGAAGGGGCGATCGATGCCAACCCGACCCTGAAGCAGTTCAAGCGACAATTGCTAATTGACATCACCAGTGAAGGTCTGCGCATCCAGATTGTTGACGAGCAGAACCGGCCCATGTTCAATCTTGCCAGTGCCGCGTTACAGCCTTACACCCGGATCATCCTGCACGAAATCGCCCGTGTGCTGAATGACGTGCAGAATCGAATCAGCCTGTCGGGCCACACTGACGCTACGCCCTATGCCAGCGGTGGGCGTGGCTACAGCAACTGGGAACTGTCGACCGATCGTGCCAATGCGTCTCGGCGCGAACTGGTTGCGGGGGGAATGGACGAAGCGAAGATGTTGCGGGTAGTCGGGCTGGCCTCATCAGTACCGTTCAACCAGGCTGCGCCCCATGACCCGGTCAACCGCCGCATCAGTATTATCGTCATGAATAAACGCACCGAGGAAGCCGTCACCAAGGAGGCAGGTGGCATAAGTTTGGGTGACAAGGCAGGGGCGCATGATGCGTTGTCCCAGGCCAATACCCAAAATTGACGAATCTTTAGCGCTGCTTGGCGCTAAATAGCAGGCCAAACCCCCCTTTATTCCCCTGATTGCCCGCGCCGGGCATGGCTAATAATCAAACCTGAAGAAACCCCGTCTCGAGCAATTACGAGCGGTGAGTCCCCTCTAACAGGTGAAATCAGGGATGGCTGAAGAAAGCGATCAGGAAAAGACCGAAGCCCCATCGCAACAGCGATTGGAGAAAGCGCGCGAAGACGGCCAGGTGGTGCAGTCGCGCGAGCTCGCCACGTTTGTCGTGCTGATGACGGGTGGCACCGGGTTGTGGATGATGGCCGGCAGCCTGGGGCAGACGATGTCGCACATCGTGCGTGATGGTCTGCAGTTCAATCCGGGTATCGCGCGTGACAGTTCACACGTCATGGCGCAGCTGTCGACCCAGTTTTTTGAAGCCGCCCTGGCGCTGGCACCCTTCCTGGGTCTGATTGTTTTCGCGACACTGGCTTCGCCGCTTGCGCTGCGGGGCTGGCTGTTCAGTACCAAGGCATTTGTTCCCGATTTCAAACGCATGAACCCCGTCTCGGGTATCAAGCGCATGTTTTCCAGCCATGGTCTGATCGAGTTGGTCAAAGCACTGGGCAAGGCCGGTTTGCTCGGAGGCGTTGCCGCCTGGCTGATCTGGTCCAATCTCGATGCGATCTTTTCGCTCAGTCTGGAATCGCCATCCACTGCCATCGAGCATATGGGCGATCTGATCGGCAAGGTGTTCCTGGTTGTCTCGGGCATGATGATTTTCATCGTCGTGATTGATCTGCCGTATCAGCTCTGGAGCCATCACAACAAGCTCAAAATGACCAAAGAGCAGTTGCGTCAGGAAGCCAAGGAATCGGAAGGCGATCCGCACCTCAAGGCACGCATCCGTGCGCAGCAGCGCGAAGTGGCACGCCGCCGCATGATGTCCGAAATTCCCACCGCCGACGTGGTGGTGACCAACCCGACTCATTTCGCTGTCGCGCTCAAATACAGCGAAGGCAAGATGCGCGCGCCCCGTGTGGTGGCCAAAGGCGCCGACGCTGTCGCCACCCGGATCCGCGAGCTGGCTGCCGAGCACAAGGTGCCGTTGCTGGAAGCGCCGCCCCTGGCACGCGCGCTGTTCCGTCATGCCGAACTCGGCGACGAAATTCCGGCCACGCTCTACGCAGCCGTGGCCGAAGTGCTGGCCTATGTTTTCCAGTTGCGTCATTTCCAGCAGGTGGGCGGGGCATACCCCAACGCACCGACCGAATTGCCGGTCCCCCCCGAACTTGATCCGCTGCAGGTCATCGCATGAACGGCACATTGAGCCTGTCGAATCTCTTCAGCGCGACCAATGCGCGCTCGATGGCGGCGCCGATATTCATCATTCTCATTCTGGCAATGCTGGTGTTGCCGCTGCCGCCGTTTGCGCTGGACATGCTGTTCACCTTCAATATCGCGTTGTCCATCATGGTGTTGCTGGTTGGACTTTCAACCAAGAAGGCGCTCGATTTCGCTGCCTTCCCCACGGTGCTGCTGCTGTCCACCCTGTTGCGTCTGTCGCTCAACGTCGCGTCCACCCGTGTTGTGCTGCTGCAGG
>JBBQDI010000175.1:0-4430 GCA_038319505.1 Burkholderiales bacterium | reverse complement strand
GCCGCGTTCCATCCGGTCCAGCGCGATCACCACCCCTGCGGGTTCGGCACCTGAATGCCGGATCAGTTCAACCGACTCGCGCACTGAAGTACCCGCTGAGATCACATCGTCGACAATCAGCACGCGACCTTTCAGTTCTGCACCCACCACCGTCCCGCCTTCGCCGTGGTCCTTCGCTTCCTTGCGATTGAAGGCAAACGGGATGTTCTTGCCCATGCCTGCCAGCGCAATCGCTATGCTTGCCGCCAGGGGAATCCCTTTGTAAGCCGGCCCGAACAACACGTCGAACGCGATCCCCGAATCGACTATCGCCTTGGCGTAAAATTCGCCCAGCCGTTTCAGCTTGTCGCCGTCATTGAACAGCCCTGCGTTGAAAAAATAGGGACTCATGCGCCCCGCTTTGGTCTTGAATTCGCCAAAACACAGCACGTTCGAAGCGATGGCGAATTTCACAAACTCGGCTTTGTAATCGGACATTTTGTTAACTTCTTGAATCGTTATATTAATTAAACCCGTGATGCGAATTATATCGGCCAACCTCAACGGCATCCGTTCTGCTGCCACCAAAGGCTTCTTTGACTGGCTACCCAGCCAGGCCGCCGACGTCGTCTGCGTGCAGGAACTCAAGGCGCAAGCCGCCGACCTCAAGCCCGAATTCATCCAGTACGACGGCCTCACCGGCGCTTTTCACTACGCCGAGAAAAAAGGCTACAGCGGGGTTGGCGTCTATACCCGCCAGTCACCGCAGCAGATCATCGAAGGCCTCGGCGTACCCGAATTCGATGCCGAAGGCCGCTACATCGAAGCCGGCTACGATAATCCAAGCGGCGGGAAACTCGCCGTCATCTCGCTCTACCAGCCCTCCGGTTCCAGTGGTGACGAACGCCAGCAAGCCAAATTCCGCTTCCTCGACGCGTTCTTCCCTCACCTTGAAGCCCTGATGAAATCCGGCCGCGAAATCGTCATCTGCGGCGACTGGAACATCGCCCACAAGGAATCCGACCTCAAAAACTGGAAATCCAACCAGAAGAACTCCGGCTTCCTGCCCGAAGAGCGCGCCTGGATGACGCGCTTGTTCGACGAACTCGGCTGGGTCGACGTTTACCGCAGCCTCTACCCCGAGCACACCGGCGAGGCCTACACCTGGTGGAGCAACCGCGGCCAGGCGTATGCCAAAAACGTCGGCTGGCGCATCGACTACCAGATCGCCACGCCTGGAATTGCAAAAACAGCCCAATCCGCCCGCGTCTACAAGGACCAGCGTTTTTCCGACCACGCTCCGCTGATCGTCGATTACGATTACGCCCCATGACCGCACCCGCCCACCCCTGGCTTGCCGCCCTCAAGGTTTACAGCCATCCGCGCGTCATCGGCATGCTGTTTCTTGGTTTTTCGGCCGGCCTGCCCCTGCTGCTGGTACTGGGCACGCTGTCGTTCTGGCTCTCGGAGGCCGGCATCGCGCGCGCGACGATCGGGCATCTGTCGTGGGTCGGACTGGCATACGGCGTCAAGTTCCTGTGGTCGCCGCTGGTGGACCGGCTGCCGTTGCCGTTTCTCACTGCCAGGCTCGGGCGGCGGCGGGCGTGGCTGCTGCTGTCGCAAATTGCCATCGCAGCTGCGCTGCTGGGGATGGCCAACACTGATCCAGTGGTGAATCTGTCGCATACCGTGTTCTTTGCGCTGGCGGTGGCATTTGCCTCGGCGACGCAGGATATTGCGCTCGACGCCTACCGCATCGAAGCCGTGGAAATCGAAAAACAGGGGGCGATGGCAGCGACCTATCAGGCGGGCTATCGCATCGCGATGATTACGGCAGGGGCAGGGGCACTGTGGATTGCGGCGAGCGTCGATCCAAGCGAGCTCACGTACGACTTTCACCCCTGGCAAGTGGCGTATCGGGTGATGGCGGCGCTGATGGGGGTCGGCATGCTCACCACGCTGATCATCCGCGAGCCGCAACGGCATATCCCCCGCGAAACGAACGAACGCGAGGCGCATGCGCGGGAAAAACTGGCGGGACTGGGCTTGTCGGATGGACTGCTGAATGCCGCCGCCTGGTTTTACAGCGCGGTGCTGTCGCCCTTCATGGATTTCATCCAGCGCTACAAATGGCAAGCGGTGTTGATGCTGGCGCTGATCGCGACTTATCGCATCTCGGACGTGGTCATGGGGGTGATGAGCAATCCCTTCTATCAGGAATTGGGCTTCACCAAGGATGAGGTCGCCACCGTGTCCAAGGTGTATGGCGTGATCATGACCATCGTCGGCGCGGGCCTGGGTGGCCTGCTGACGCTGCGCCTCGGCGTGATGCGCACCCTGTTTCTGGGTGCGGTGCTGTCCGCTGCGACCAATCTGCTGTTCGTCTGGCTGGTCGGGCGTGGGCACGATGTGAGCGCGCTGGTATTTACCGTGTCGGCCGACAATCTGGCGGCAGGGATCGCCTCTTCCGCCTTTGTCGCCTACCTGTCCAGTCTGGTTAATCAGGCGTATTCGGCCACCCAGTACGCGCTATTCACGTCGGTGATGCTGCTGCTGCCCAAGTTCATCGCGGGCTTTTCCGGCGAGTTCGTCGATGCCTATGGCTGGGCGAATTTCTTCACTGCGACCGCCCTGATCGGCCTGCCGGTGCTGCTGCTGGTGTGGCTGGTTGCCCGGCAAACTCATCGCCCATGATCGAATTTCCGCTCCTCGCCGCTCTCCTCGCTGGCCTGCTGGGCGGTGTGCACTGCGTCGGCATGTGCGGCGGCATCGTCGCGGCATTTTCTTTTCGTGCCGACGGCAGCACCCCGCCGTTCCGCCTGCATCTGGCTTACAACCTGGGACGCATATCGTCGTATGCGATCTTCGGCGCACTGGCGGGCACGCTCGGCGCCTCTCTCAAGCTGGCGAATTTCTTGCCCGTACAAACTCTGCTTTACGTCCTGGCACAAGTCGTGATGATTCTGCTCGGGCTGTATCTGGCGGGCTGGTCACAATGGGTGCTGATTTTCGAACGCGCCGGCGGCGTGCTGTGGCGATCGGTGAAGCCGTTGTTTCAAAAACTGCTGCCGGTGAAATCGGTGCCGCAAGCGCTACTGGCCGGCATGGCCTGGGGCTGGCTTCCATGCGGGCTGGTGTATTCGGTGCTGGTGTCGGCGCTGGCTGCAGGCAGTGCCACCTCGGGCGCAGCGCTGATGCTGGCGTTCGGCCTGGGCACCCTGCCGAACCTGTTGGGCATGGGTCTGTTCGCGCGCCAGATTCAGCCATTCATGCAGCAGCGGTGGGTGCGTCGCTCAGCCGGGCTGATGGTCGCGAGCCTGGGGGGGTGGGGACTGCTGGCACTGGGGTATTCCGCATTCTTGAAAGCTTGAAAGCGGTCCACCCAAACAGGGCAAAAAACAGCCCCGGATTCGGGGCTGCGGGTTGGGCTGCTTTTATTTGTAGAATTTCTGATTGAACACCATATCGCGTTTGGGTTCTCCCGCCACTTCGACGGTGGCGGTAAATTTCAGGGTATCAGGCGGCGCCACGCGGAATTCACCCAGATAGTAAATCGCGGTGCCTTCCTTGATTTCGCGCATCTCGACATTGGCCAGTTGCTGAGTGAGGTTGGTAACGTAAAGCGTGATCTTGGCCGGAACCGGCGTCGCCACGCCAAGCTTGTTCTGCTTCAGAACAGACATGGTGACGATCCCACGCGTTTTGCTGCGCTCGATCTTGTACGCGCGGGCGACCTCGGGCAGCAACTCATCGGTGGTGAGCGCGTTGTAGTGAATCTTGATCGGCCCGAATTCTTGCGAGATTTCGGCATGGGCACCACCCGCGATCAAACACAGGCACAAGCTGGCAAGCAATCGTTTCATGGTCTCTCTCCTATTGTTGTGGGTGAAGCTGCATTGATTGTAAGGCCTTCTCGATAAGTGGCGACCCAGGCGGTCAGATCGTCAAGCGCGCGGCCAACCGCCCGCGTGGACGCTTGCGCGGCGCCCGCGGCATCGTAGGTCGTCAACGGCACCCGCTGTTCAAATACATGCCGCCCCAGCAGCTTGCGCTGCTTCAGGTCCACCAGTTCGGCGCGCAGTTCCAGCCTGATCTGGCCCGGATCGCTGACGGCATCGTGATAAAACTCGACCAGTTCGGTATCCAGTAACACGTCGCCACGTACGTAGCCGGCGGCGGCGCTGACATGCCAGGCGCCCTGGCGATCGAGCCGCGCGCGCATAAGATCGGCGAAGCGCTTGCCGGGCCGCTCGGTCCAGCGGGCGAACTGGTACTGGCTGCGGGTGCCCGCACGGCGGCTGAAAACAAGTTGGTCGGTGTCATAAAAGCCGCTGGAGGTGGTGTCGAGCACCAGCAGGGTGGGCATGTCGGCGCGAACGACGGGCGTAGTTGTGGCGGGTACAGCGTCGTTCAGCACGTAATACACCATCGCAGGCATGTCTTGCTGTTTG
>JBBQDI010000174.1:0-4486 GCA_038319505.1 Burkholderiales bacterium | reverse complement strand
GGTGCAGCCTGGACCAACCCGCTGATGCTGCGGCTATATGGCAGAGGACGCATCGTTCGCTCTCAGGACGCGGGATGGGTCGTGCTGCGTCCCCACTTCGCTGCATGCCCCGGCGAGCGCCAAATCATTGTGCTCGACATCGAATCGGTGCAAACCTCGTGTGGTTACGCCGTGCCGATGCATACCTAGCAGGCGAGCGCGACACGCTGGCTCGCTGGGTCGAGAAGAATGGGCCGATCGGCCTGCTTGAATATTGGCGAGAGAAAAACCAGGTCAGCATTGATGGCCTGCCCACCCACTTATTGGAGGATGCATGATGAAACAGTCTTTGATGCTGCTTGCGTTGATCCTGACTGCCTGCGACCCGACCCAGACCCCGCCACCGCCGAAGCCCGAAGCCGTACGCAATCCCAACCCGGTGTTCGAAACGCAAATTCAGGCGATGAAAAAAGTCAATGCAGTGGAAGGACAAGTGAACGATGCGACTGAGGCGCAGCGCAAGCAACTGGATGAGGCCACGCAGTAGTCATCTGCCGCCTTCGCCCATCAATCAACTTTAGTGCCTGCCATTCAAAAATTTCAAACTCTGTGACATCAGATCACTCTGTTGGATTTGTCCATTCGGAGTGCGCTTGTCAATCATCAGCGGAAGGAAATCGGCTACCCTTCCCGCTGCTTGATGTTCATCCATGCCGAGTTGGTTGGCGATCTGCCCAAGCCGGTCCCTACCGAGAATGGTTTTTATCTGATCGGCAGAAATCGGCGCATTCTGGCCAGTGCCGATCCACGACACCATCAGGTCGCCCATCCCTTTATCCTGGAAGACCTTGGCGAGTCCGGAAAGGCCACCCATCGGACCGTTGATCGACAGCATCTGCATCATGATATCCATCATCGGGTTGTCCCCACGACTTGCATCCCTATTGCCTGAGCCAGACGCACCACCCAGTGCCCCCATGACCCTATCCATCAAACCCATCACCGTCTCCTTGTGACTGAATACTGTCAGCTTGGCACAGACAAGTGATCCACAGGCATATGCAAACAGAACTTTACGTTTCCGCGATCAGCCGCTGCACCACCGCGCCAGCCAGCATCAGGCCAAACAGCGGCGGCATATAGCTGATAGTGCCGTTGACTGCGCGGTCGCGGCCGCGGCCTTCAACCGGCTGCGGCGGCAGCGGCGCGCGCCCCGGCTCATCTGAAAACACGGTAAGCACCCCCTTGGGAATGCCACGTTTGCGCAGCCGTTTGCGCATCACCGATGCAAGTGGACACATGCTCGTCTTGGAAATATCGGCAAGCTTGATCCGTCCGGGATCGAGCTTGTTGCCTGCCCCCATACTTGAAGCGACACGCAAGCCACGCTCGACGCTGCTGGCAACCAGTGCAACCTTGCAGTTCAGCGAATCGATACAATCGATTACGAAATCAACATCGGCCGGCACGATGTCCGCCACGGTTTCGGGAATCAGGAATTCGCGAATGACCGTGAGCGCGCAGGCCGGATTGATGTCACGAATGCGTGCTGCCATCAGGTCGGCTTTCGATTGCCCCACGGTGGATAGCACAGCAGGCAATTGGCGGTTGATATTCGACACGGCAACAACGTCGTGGTCAATCAGCGTCAGTCGTCCCACCCCGGCACGCGCCAGCGCCTCGGCACAATACGAGCCCACCCCCCCCAGTCCGGCCACCAGCACATGGGCCGCGACAAGCCGCGCCTGCTCGCGTGCGTCGAGCAGTATCCGGGTGCGTTCAAATTGCGGCGGCAGGTTTGCGTCCATCGGCTAAAATTCCTTTATGGTGAAATGGCTGGTGACACTCGTTCTGGCATTATTGGTATTGGGCATGCTCACACCCTGGCTCAATCGGATAGGGCTGGGGCGGCTGCCCGGCGACGTTCGGATCAAACGCGCGCGCGGTATATTTTACTTCCCCTTCACCAGCGTCATACTCACGTCGCTGCTGCTTTCACTGCTTGCCTATCTGTTTGGCCGATGAGCCAACCCCTACCCACAGGATGCTTTACCCAAAATGAATAAAGCGTTCGTTAAGGAAACCGACACGCCGGATGACGATGAGGACGAACGCGTCGCTCCGGTCCTGCCTGCCGGATCGAAAAATTACATGACGCCCGCGGGCTACGCGCAACTCGATGCCGAATTCAATCAATTGTGGAAAGTCGAGCGGCCCCACTTGGTGGAAACGATCTCCTGGGCGGCGAGTAACGGCGATCGCTCGGAAAACGGCGATTACATTTACGGCAAAAAACGCCTACGCGAGGTCGATCGCCGCATCCGCTTTTTATCCAAGCGGCTCGAACACGCCGAAGTTGTCGACCCCGCCACGCGCGAGGATACCGATCAGATATTCTTCGGCGCCACGGTCACGGTTGCGGATCTGGACGGCAGCGAATCCATTTATGCCATCGTTGGCACCGACGAGGCTGACGCAGGACGCGGCCGCATTGCATGGATCTCACCCATGGCACGCGCGCTGCTGAGGGCGCACGTAGGCGACACCGTCTTCGTACAAACACCGGAAGGTCGACGCGAAGTTGAAATCATTGGGGTGCGCTATCAGGCCATCGATTGAGCGTACTGTGTCAAAATCTGTCTGTCATGAATGCTGCCAGCATCGCTTCAGCGTTGCGGTACCGTCTACTGCCCACTCCTTACCGAGGTGATCCCATGCAATCCACCCGTCTTGCCTTGAGTCTGCTCGTTTGTGCCGCTCTTTCTGGCTGCGGTGACGCCACCCCGCCCAACGGCGAGGGCACGTCGCAAGCCGAACCGTCTGCGCCCGGCCCGTGGGACACCCTGGCCGCGCTGCCCCCTGAGGCCCAGCCTTATGGGCTGGATGTCTACACTGCAAAATGTGCGAGCTGCCATGGCAACCTGGGCCAGGGCGTGGGCAAGAACCCGCCGATTACAGGCTTGACGCCCACCGCCATGCAGCAAAAACTGCTCGATTACCGCTCCGGCAAAATCAAGGCTAAACAGGTGGCTGCCAAGACCAGTCTGAGCGATGCGGAAATCGCCGCGGTGTCGATGTACGCAGGGGATTAACGATCGCATAGCCACGTTCATGCGCGGCGCATGAACGTATGATTCAGTTCAGCGCGCTTGCCAGTTTGCGCCGGTATTGGCTCAGCAATTCGCCGCCACCCAGCAGATCGAAAACGGAAAGCAGTGTCTTGCGGCCAATGTCGTCCCCGAAGCTGCGATCCCGGTGAACGATTTCCAGCAGCTGATCCATGCCCGTCTCGTATTGCCCGGCAGCCACGTAAAGATTGGCGAGTTTCAGCCGTGCATCCAGGTCGTTTTCGTTTGCTGCTACCCGGGTACTGAGTACTGCCTCGTCTTCGCCTGCCTCGCCCATGAACTGCAAGCGCGCTCTCATCTTCGGCACGCGTGGGTCAGCGTCATCCGGCAGGGTGCCGATCAAACGCCGTGCTTCGTCCGCCTCACCCAGGTCCAGCATGATTTCGGTTGCATCAAGCCGGATGCCAACATGCTCGGGATCCAGCCTGGAGGCTTCGGCCAGCTGCTGCAATGCACCCGGCATATCACCCGCAAAACGCAGTTCAGCCGCTTGTGCGCGCATGTTCTCGGCGGGACTGGGGAGGAGACGATCGATAAAGCTTCGAATTTCGCTTTCCGGCAGCGCGCCGGAAAACTCGTCGGCGGGTTCGCCATTGATGAAAGCCTTGACGCTGGGAATGCCGCGCACACCATAGTGTGTGGCCAGATCCTGGTTATCGTCGAAATTGATCTTGGCCAGCAGAAACTTGCCACCGTATTCTGTAGCCAGTTTTTCCAGGATGGGTTTCAGCGATTTGCAGGGGCCGCACCAGGGCGCCCAGAAATCGACCACCACCGGGCGATGCATGGACTCGTCAAGCACGTGTTGTTGAAAGTCGGCAAGACCAACATCGCGCGCATCTTCAGACATGATTCCTCCGTTTTCTCTGACCAAATGAAATACCGGCCCGAAACTGCCGGGCTTAAATCTGCCTGGCCAGTTCGGCTGCCATCCCAGTATAGGTCGCTGGCGTCATCGACTTCAGGCGAGATTTTTCGGCATCCGGAATGGCCAGGCCATCGATGAAGCGATGCAGCGTGTCGCGTGTCATGCCGCCCTTGCCGCGGGTGAGTTCTTTCAACTGTTCATACGGATTGGCGACACCATAACGGCGCATCACGGTCTGGATCGGTTCAGCCAGCACGTCCCAGTTGCTGTCGAGATCGGCTGCCAGCACGGCTGGATTGGCTTCGAGTTTGGAGAGCCCGCGCAGGCAGGATTCATACGCCAGCAGGCTGTAGCCGAAACCGACGCCCATGTTGCGCAGCACGGTAGAATCGGTCAGGTCGCGCTGCCAGCGCGAGATCGGCAGCTTGTCTGCAAGATGGCGCAGCATGGCGTTGGCCAATCCCAGATTGCCTTCTGAATTCTCGAAGTCGATCGGATTCACCTTGTGCGG